>NZ_JBNLYC010000256.1:0-4644 GCF_050172015.1 Bacillus sp. GMa5/1
AATATACAGTTATATTACATATGTATTTTGTAAAATCCCGATTTTTTGTCGGTTAATCATTAGCAGGGAAGGATAGGGGTCTTATTAATATACTTTTACTATATATAAGTAAAGTGTTTTGAAATTGAAAATATTTGACTGATATTTTAATGATAGAAATTAAATGTCAGATAAGTACTTTCCAACATACAGACCACTTGCAGCTGCTTGAGATAATGAATGCGTAACGCCTGAACAATCTCCAATTAAAAATAGCCCATGTATACTAGTTTCAAAATGATTATTAATTTTTATCGTAGGGGCATAGAACTTTCCATCAATTCCATATAGTAAAGTATGTTGATCGATAGGCTCCTGTATAAATTGTTCTAAGCGTAATAAAAATTCTTTTAGCCCTTCAATATATAATTGAGGAATTTCTTGATTCAAATCTCCATAATCCCCCTGTAGTGTAGGCTGTATACGATTATGCTCCATGCTGTTTTCCACCGTAGGTTGTTTCTTTAGTAAGTCCTCTAAGCGCTGTATAACAATCCGATCTCGTCCTTGGTTAATGCCTTCAATAATTGAACTTGCGTATGCATTTGCTTCTTTGAGAGTTGGAAAATAGCGAGGAATAAATAAAGTGAAATTTAAGTTAGAAGTGCCAGTTCCTTGTTCCCGAAAATTTTGACCGTCAGGCATAACTAAACCTTCTTCGTACTTTCGAATGATGCGGCCTTGTGGATTCATACAGTAAGTAGTTGCTGTGAAATGCTCACCTTGATAAGAAAGTTTTGTTTCAAAAGTATCTTTTAATATAGAACGTAATTGATGTTCTTTCATTTCTACTCTAATTCCTAAATCTACACGTGTTTGCTCCTGAGAAATATTTAGGGAACTGCATATTTCTTTTAACCAATCGGCCCCAGAGCGCCCAGTTGCAAATACAAGTTGCTTAGTTTGAACTGTTCCTTGATTTGTCTCTATTGTAAAATGATCTTCCTGTTTCAGAATATGTTGTACATCTATATGAAATTGGATCTTTATTTTCGTCAGTAAAAATTCATAGAGCTGCTGAAAAATGTTACTGGAAAGTGTAGTACCAAGATGTCTTACTTCTGTTGTTAGCATTTGTAAACCACACGCTTCAGCTCTCTTAGTGAGACTTGAATTTTCAGTAGAATATTTTGAAACCGAACTTCCACCAAACTGACATAGAATTTCATCTACTTCAGCCATGAGTTGTATAAAACCCTCTTTACCGACTTTTTTCTCAAGTTCTCCGCCAAATCCGTTTGTATAATTAAATTTCCCTTCAGATTTTCCTAAACCACCAAACCCGAAATATTTATCACATGTAGTACAATTACACACTTTTCCTTCGTCTAAAGGACAATGGCGATCTTCTAGCGCTTTACCTTTATCAAGAATTAAAACTTTTTTGTTACTTTTAGCTAGTGAATAAGCCATAAAAATGCTACTTACTCCAGCGCCGATAATTGTAACATCATACATATTCTTCCACCTGCTAACGGATAGTTTGTTTTTTATTTTTCTAGTGTATAACAATTTTATGAAGTTAAGAAATAGCTTTTATTAATAAAGTGGGAGTTTTTGAACTTGATGCTTTATTAATTTCTACGAGTGGCGGAGTAAATACAAAAATTTTTATTTGAAAGAAGAAATAGTTTAAAAAATAACTATGTCATATGATTAATAACATCTTACATAGAAAAAAAACAGACCTTTTAAGTGAAGAGGTCTGTTAATGATTTTAAATCTTATTTAGCAAACACATGATTACCAATTACTGCTACTGTCTGACGTGTCGTAATCCACTTGTCTGTTGATGTTTTTGGATTGTAGAAATAAAGCCAGTCAGAATGTACTCCATTTGTGGAGATAGCCTCTTCTACAGCCATTTTTGCTTCTGCGCTTGCAGGCTGATTAATTCTTCCATCTGTAACAGGAGTAAATGCATATCCGTATTTAATAGGTTCATAAATAACGCCTGTTATTGTATTTGGAAAACCTTTTGCATTTACACGATTTAGTATAACTTTCGCTACTGCTACTTTTCCTTTATAGGATTCGCCACCTGCTTCGGCGGTAACTAAGCGTGCCATTAAGTCTTTTTCTTTTTGTGAAATGCTTGAGTTGATTTTTAAATGTTGTCCTGTATAAAGCTTGTTTCCGACTGTATTGTTAATTTGTTTTATAGATTGGACAGTGACATTGTAACGCCTTGCTATCGTTTCTAATGAATCTCCCGGTTGTACTTGATAAATAATTTGTCCAGAAATGTTCGCAGGCTTGGCGTTTTGAGGAACAGTGATTTCATTTGATTTCACGGACCCTGGAATATGTAACTGTTCGCCAATAAAGGTTTGATCGTTTCCTTTATTATTAGCCTGTTTAATGGATTGTATTGAAACTCCGTATTGTTTACTAATGCCCCAAAGTGTATCGTTCTTTTTTACTGTATGAATGGTAGAAGCTTCAGCTGTGCTTTGACTACATACGAATGTAATTGCAGCTGCAGATAAAGGGATTATATGTTTTAGTTTTAGTAATTTCATTGTAAATCCTCCTAAGAAAAAATTAAGGTGAAACTATTAAGTAATGTAGTTTGAAATGTATATATGCGTAATATATTAATGTAAGTATATTAGCACATATAAAATAAATAATCACTATAAGTTTCATATTCGTGTAGTGTAGAGTCCGAATATGAAATATTGCATATGAAAATACATTGAAGTTCATATTTCTGATTACTATAATCTATTTAGTACAAAGGGAATACGTTATAGAAATGAAATCATTATAGATTAATATAATGATTAATTATTAATAGGAGGATTAATGCAATGGAAATATTTCAAAAAATGTGTGCGTCAACTGTAATCATTACAACACTTTTAGGAACAGGGGGTACTATTAATAGTGTACATGCTGATTCTATAGAACAGCAGATTAAATCAGGGATAGAACAAGAAACAGATAAGCAAATTATTGTGAAATTTAAAGCGGATTTGGATTTGCCATATGAAGATGGTATTGAAAAACAAATACAATCTCAAACGAATGATAAAGTAATAAAAGATCTTTTGACAGAATATCCAGATGCAACATTTACTCGTTTATTCACATCTGTAAGCCCGGAACAAATACAAAACCTTGAAGTGAAAGCACCTAATCATGTATCTACAAGTTTATTAAACTACTATATTCTTCAAAATCAAAATAGTGGGTATGAAGAAGAAATAGTAGATAAGTTAAAGGCATCGTCTTTAATAGAAGATGCGTATATGAAGAAACAAGAGAAAATAATGCCACCTGAAGTGCAATCATCAAGTGTAGCTCTTAATCCTAGTAACAATCCTAGATTTAGAAAACAAGGTTATCTTGAAGCGGCCCCATACGGTATTAATGCGCCTTTCGCCTGGGGAATTCAAGGCGGTAATGGAAATGGTATCACTTTTGTTGATATGGAATACGGATGGTTATTAAATCATGAGGATTTATTACATCAAAAAATTGAGTTAATGTCTGGAAGAAATATAGATCAGCATGTCGGTCATGGGACGTCTGTACTAGGAATTGTATCCTCTGAGGACAATGAAGTTGGGAATATTGGGATTGCGCCAAAAGCGAAAGCAAAGGTTATCTCTCAAATAAGAGAAAATGGACAGTATAATACGGCTGATGCAATATTAAGCGCTGTAAATCAGTTAGAAGCTGGGGATGTTTTATTGTTAGAGGCACAAGCATCTTTCGATGGATATGGTGATAAATATTTACCTGTTGAAGTACAACCAGATATCTTTGATGCAATTCGTGCTGGTACAGATAAAGGGATTGTAATTATAGAGGCCGGAGCAAATGGGTGGAATGATTTAGACCAGTTCAAAGATAGAAAAGGTAAGCAAGTCTTAAATCGTAATAGTAAAGATTTTAAAGATTCGGGTGCAATTATGGTAGGAGCTGGCTCTTCATCTTTCCCTCATGAACGTATGTGGTTTTCGAATTATGGAAGCCGTATTGATGTGTACGGATGGGGAGAAAATGTAGATACAACTACAGCCGAGCAAAGTAGAAGTGCTGTAAATCTTTATACTTCAAGCTTTAGCGGAACATCTAGTGCTTCGCCAATTATTGCTGGGGCAGCGACTTTAGTACAAAGCATTGCTAAAGAAAATTTAGGACAACCATATAGACCTAGTGAACTAAGAGCAATATTAAGTAACCAGAGCACAGGAACAAAATCTAAAGATCCATATGCAGATAAAATTGGTGTTTTACCAGATTTGAAGTCTATACTAGCAAACTTAGGCTATGAACAAAGAAAACCAAACGGTGGGAATGAATTACAAGTAACAGAAAATGAACCAAATAATGAGCCTAGACAGGCAAATAAAGTTAACTTTCATACACCGGTGAAAGGAACGCTACATAATAGTGATAGAGTAGATGTATTTACTTTCCAAATTGATTCGCCGGAAAATATTAATATTTCTCTACTAAATGAACAAAATATTGGAATGACATGGGTACTTCATCATGAATCAGATTTAAATAACTATGTAGCATATGGTGAAAATGAAGGCAATGTAGTTAAAGGAACTTATAATGCAAAGCCAGGTAAATATTATTTATACG
>NZ_JBNLYC010000257.1:0-4634 GCF_050172015.1 Bacillus sp. GMa5/1
AAAGCATCTGTTTGTTTAAGTGTATACATTCACCATTTATAATTTCTCTCAAATATACTATCAGTTTATATATTCCTCATTCTTCTCTAACAGGTTCAAGATAAATTATAATTTGTTAATCGATATGTTTGTGTAACCACTGTTCAAATATCTTTAACTGTTCTTCGGTATGAAAGTAATGTTCACCCGTCTCCATAACTTCTAATTCACAACGATGTTTTTCTGTAAAATAGTTAATAGTTTCAAGTTCACACAGTTCATCCTTAGCTCCGTACATAATATATGTATCTATATTCCATATATTAATAGGATGTTCTTTTACATAGCATAAATAATCCCAATGTAACTTTTGACCAATAGGTGTCTCTATAGTCATTTCTTTTTGCAAAAGCTCTGGTGTTACATTAAACCATTTCATCATATTTTCGATAATTCGTTCCATATTAACTACTGGTGATAAAAATAATGCCTTTTCTACCACATCATTTTGATAAGCTAAAAGGCTAAAATACGCTCCCATACTACATGCAAACACGTTTATTTCTTTCCAATGTTCTTTTGCATAATTCATAATTATAGATAATTCACTAACACAAATCTGTACTTTGCAAGGCGTATTATCATCTTTTCTTTCTCCATGCTCAGGTAAATCAAAGCTTAATACTTGATAACCTTTTTGTTTGGCTTCTTCAGCTAATATTTGAATAATTGTATCTTCCTTATTTGACATATTTCCATGTACTGCAATAAAAATTTTATCACTCTTATCTCCCCATAAAACCGCAGGAATATTACTAATTTTAAAATTATTTTTAATCATATTCCCTCCATAAACTAAGACATATAGGACTTGGCAAAAAACGCACACACTTTATTTACCTCTGTACAGCAGGTA
Source organism: Bacillus sp. GMa5/1 (assembly GCF_050172015.1). Lineage (NCBI taxonomy): Bacteria > Bacillati > Bacillota > Bacilli > Caryophanales > Bacillaceae > Bacillus > Bacillus sp. GMa5/1. The sequence continues at coordinate 896 of NZ_JBNLYC010000257.1, forward strand.
ATATCCCCTTCAACTCCATTAAATCATCTATTACTACATCAGCCTGAGCAAGTTCATCTTCTTGCGCAAAATCAAAATTACACCCAATTGCAAGTAAACCGTTGTCTTTCGCTGCATTTATATCAGATAGCCGGTCACCAACTACCGCTGCCTCTTTTATATCATATTTGTTCATAATACTTTTAACTAAGTCACCTTTATTTAGCGATTGTATTTGTTCAATACTAAACGTTTCAATCACCCACTTGTCTAAAGCATAATAAGTTACGATTGCTCGTAAATATTCTTTCAAACCATTACTAGCAATGTAAATGGAACAATTATTTCCTTTTATATATGTAAATATTTCTTTTACATTTGGATATAAAGCGCCTTTTCCGCTTTTTATGTTTTCAATAAGTCTATCTAAAAAATATGCATCTGTTTGTTCTCTTATTTCAATAGAATGGTCCGGTAATAAAGCTTCCCAAACTTTCGGTAACGGCACACCCATAATTTCTCTATATTTATCAATTGGTGTTACTGTATCCCATAATTGTAATGATCTTAAGTGATCAAAAGTATCATCTAATGATAATTCTAAAATTTTATCTGTTTGAAATAACGTACCATCCATATCAAAAATTAATGCTTGTAACATTCCTATCTCTCCTTTTGGACTATGGTTTTACCAGATATATTTTTAAGCATCTCAATAATAATTTCTGAGCAATAATTCGCAGCAGTTTTCGCGAAGTCATCATAAGAAATTTGAGCTTCATCATTTGCGCTGTCAGAAATACATCTTATAATGAGAAACGGTATATCATTTATATAGGCAACATGTCCAATTGCTGCCCCTTCCATTTCTGTACAATGAGGTGCGTATTCGTCTATTAATTTCGCCTTTAACTTTGAATCTTCAACAAAACATTCACCGCTGACAATTCTTCCTTCATGAACTGCAATCTGTAAACTACTACTAATACAAGCTTTACGTGCTAACTCTACCAATTCCTTACTTGCAATAAATTCTTCTTGGAACGGAAATAAGTTTTTCATTTGAGTTTTACTTACATCATGATGAGTAACATTCGTTGAAATAACTATATCGCCGACTTTTACATCTGAATGTAATCCACCAGCAACGCCCGTATTAATGATAGAGTCTACATCAAATTTATGAATTAATGTTTGCGCGCATGCAGCTGCATTTACTTTCCCTACACCAGAACGTGTAATAATTACTTCTGTTCCCATGAATTCTCCAATATAAAAAGGCATTCCCGCTATTGTCTGTTCCTCTTGTATAACTAGTTTTTCTAAAAGTAAATCTATTTCAATTTGCATTGCTCCGATAATGCCGATTCTGTTTATGTATGTAGTCCCCTTTATTAATTAATCCCTTTAATCCGCTCAGACATAACCGATAATAAAAATTTCGGAAGTACAAGTTGTCTCTTTAATCTTTTCGGCTGTGAGAGTAACCTATACAGCCATTCAGTTCCAGTATCCCTCATTATTTTTGGTGCTCTTTTTACAGTACCAGATATTATATCAATCATACCTCCGATACCAATAGATAGCGGAACGTTTAATGTTTGTATGTTTTCATAGATGAACTCTTCTTGTTTTGGTGAACCTAGTCCTACGAGTAGTAAATGCGGCTTGAACTGCTTAATTTTCATTTTTATTTCCTCTATTTCTTCACCATTTACAAATCCATGCTGTCCTTTAAATTGTGCTCCTGGGAACTGCTCATTTAATTTTTCTAATGCCTTTTTATTACTTTCTGGCGCAGCTCCAAAAAGAAAGACACGATATTCATTGTCGTTACAATATTTTATTAAATCGTGAGTTAAATCCGCCCCAGTAACACGTTCTTTCAAACTTCCTTTTAATATTTTCGAGCCAATTATGACACCAATCCCATCCGCTGTTATTAAATCCGCAGATAGTAACATCTTTTTAAATTCCTTTGATTTTTCCGTATTTTCCTTTGCAGACATAACAATTTCAGGATTTGCAGTTACTACAAACCTTGGTTTCTCTTGTTGTTCATGTAGCCAACCTTTTAATAAACTTATAGCTTTTGCATATTCTAAAGTTGAAAAAGGTATACCTTTTATAAACTGCTGATCCACTGTACTCTCCCCTTACATAAGCTGCAAATATTCATCAATGTCTTTAGAAATTTGAATAAAAGCTTTATTCCAAAATTCATAATTTCTTATATCTATTTCAAAATGTTTTTTCATAAGCTCCTCTACTGGAGCCTTTCCTGTTTCTCGTAAGAACTCTTTATATTTCGAATGAAAAGTACTTTTACCTTCTTGAGCTATTTCTAATAAGCTAAAACTTACTAAATATCCAAATGTGTATGGATAATTGTAAAAAGGAACATCTGCTATATAAAATTGAATATATTTCATCCATACAAACGGCTGGTATTCACTTAAAGCTTTTCCATAAGCTTCTTTTTGTGCAATTATAGATAATTTCTCAATTTCATCAGCACTTAAAGGACCCTCTTTACATTTTTCATAAAATGTTTTTTCAAACTGATACGATGCTCGTATTGCCATTACATAATTAAAACTATTTCTTATTTTCCAGCTAAGTAATGACTTTTTCGTATCTTTACTATCCGTTGTTTCAATTAGATAATTTAAGAGTACCGTTTCAAAGAAAATAGATGCTGATTCAGCCGTACTCATTGGCAAATAATCATCTAAAAAAGACGTAGATTGTTCAAAACTCATATTATAAAAGTGCCAAGCATGTCCTAATTCATGAGCGAGCACTCTTACACTATCTATACTCCCATCATAACGAATGGAAATTCTCGATTCTTTCTCACTGAAAAATGGAGCACAAAACCCACCTGGTGGTTTATTCTCTCTCGGTTCAGCATCTACCCAACCACTTTCTATCGCATTACGTGCAAATTCTGCTAATTCTTCATCAATATTCTTACATGCATCATAAACGTTTTGTATTGCTACTGAAAAAGGAATCATGATCTCATTACTTTCCTTTACCGTCATAAGTTCATACCATGTAATTGAAGCTTTTCCTTTCTTATACACGTTTAAAGCACTTACTAATTTATCAAGGTTTTCTTCTGTCGCATTCCACATTTGGAATAATACAGTTTCTGAAATGCCATTCGCATGAAAAGATTGTGTTAAAATCTCTCTATCTTCTATTTCATTACTCTTTGCATTACGCAATCTCCCTATTTGATTTAATACAGTAGCAAAGATTTCTTTTTCCTTATGTAAAGTACTTGTAAGTAACTCGAATACTTCTAATCTTTCCTTTTCATTATCACTATTCATTGCAATAGTATTTGCTTGTCCAAAGGATAATTGTTTATTATTGTGCTCTATTTCTATCCTATCCCGTAATTGTATGTACATATTTTCCCAAGCATTAAGCTCATCTTTTATTAACTTAGTATTATCTGAAGTTTCCACTTCATTATGTTTTATTACTTGCTGTAATTCATTTTTTAGTTCCTTCACTTTCACGGTCAATTTAGTAAGGTCAGATGGTACACTTTCTTCAACTGATCTACAGTACAAATAGTATTCTGTTTTCTCAATAGCTTGTATTAGCTTTGAAAGAACCTCTACATCTTTTGTTACAAAATATTTCTCTTTCAACTCCAAAATTGGAAATAGAATATCCTCATTCAAATACAAGCGATTTAAATCCCATCTAGCAATTTCTTGCATTTTTATAGTCGCCTCCTATT
>NZ_JBNLYC010000258.1:0-4632 GCF_050172015.1 Bacillus sp. GMa5/1
TGCTTTGATACAATTTGGGTAAGGGGGTACAATCTAGTACCGCTCCCACCTGCAAGAATGATACCTTTCATGGCATTGTGCTCCTTCATAGTTTTTCTGATATGCTCAATTAAGAGCTTAAGCTTTAAAAACTATATAGCTTATTATGCAGGAGACCGATACATACTTAATAAAAGTGGCCTCCTACATAAATAATTAATTTAAATATTTTCCTATTACAACAGAATTATAATTACCACCATAAGAATATGTACTAATTAAGGCATTGTTCACCGGAGCCTTACGAGGATTTTCTGTGACGAGATCTATTCTTCCTCTATGACTCTTTACATTTTGCGTAGCTGGTATTTCACCATCAAATGCACATATTACACTAATGAGAGAAAGAAGGCCTGCAGTTGCATGAGTTTCCCCAAAGATAGATTTTGTGGCACTAACAGGAGCTCCGTTTTCGAATATACGTTCTATAACTCTCTCTTCAATACGGTCAAAATATGTATGACCATTGGCAGCTGCACAAATATATTCTATCTCTCCTGGAGAAATCATCGCCTCTTTCATTGCTAAACGCATAGATTCCTCCCATGCCTTTCCTAGATGATTTAAGTCCCCTATTTTACTATCATCAGATGTTAACCCAAAACCTTTAATTTCAGCTAAAATATTACCATTTCTTTTTAATGCTGCCTCCTCACTTTCTACAATAAAGGCAACGCTCCCTTCACCAAGTATGGTACCGCTATTATTACAATCAAAAGGACTTATATTTTCAGTTGTTAAGTATCTTTTTATTTTTGAGTGTCCCTCTATTATTGGATTATTTACTTCATCTGCCGTTACCACAATGAATGTGTCATAATCACTAGATTGAATCATGGCATAGGCATAGTATAGTGCACTAATACCAGAAACCCCGCCACATGAAATAGTTGAAGTAGGCCCTTTTATTTTAAAGTTTAATGAAATATGTCCAGCTGCTGCGTTCATAACAGTGTTTGGAAATAATTTAGCATTGGCGGCCTTAACACCCTCTTGGATAATAATACGGTTAAATGATTCTACCGTTCCAACTGGTCCTGTACCAGTTGCAAAAATAATTCCTATCTTGTCCCTATTATTTTTATCTATCTTTAAGTTCCCGTTTTCTATAGCCATTTTCACTGACAATACTGCATGTTTGCTAATTGAATCCATCTTCCTTAATAAATTAGGATGTATTAGCCTTCGATAGTTTTGTTCTGGTATTTTCCCGGCTTGTATGCACTTAGGATTGTCGTTCCACTGTTTAATCTTTGAGGTACCACTCTTTCCCTTAAACATACAATCTTTAATTTCTTGAAGGTTTGAAGAATTCCCAGCAAGTCCCCCTACACCAGTAATTACGACTTTTTTTTCTTTAATTAGCTTTTCCTTTGCCGCTGACAACTCAAGGTTCTCATTGTACTTACAGAATAAGATACTTGCATTGTTTCCACCGAAAGCAAATGAATTTGATAGTACATAACTCAAATCACTTCCCCTACCTATGTTAGGTACAAAATCTAGATTAAACTTTTGACTTTCAACTTCAAAGTTTATAGTTGGAGGTAAATATCCATGTTGAATAGCAAGAATACTTGTTACTGCTTCCGCCGCCCCTGCGGCTCCTAACATATGTCCTATCATTGATTTAGTTGAAGAAACTGGTGTCTTATTTTCAGTAATTAATGTACGAATTGCTTTTGGCTCTGATACATCATTTGCTGGTGTACCTGTACCATGTCCATTGATATAGCTTACTTCCTTAGCATCTATATTGGCTTTCTTTAAAGCACCTCGCATGGATCTCAAAGCACCTTCCCCGCCCGGATCTGGTGCCGTCTGATGATATGCATCTGAAGATAAATCGTAATCCACTACTTCAGCTAGGATTTTTGCACCTCTTTCAACCGCATGATTTAAGGATTCCAAGACAAGAATAGCTGCACCTTCTCCGATTACCACGCCATTACTCTTGCTATAGGGCGATGGTGGCGTTGGTGCTAGTGCTTGTAAACTATTAAAACCACTCATTGACAATTTAGATAAGGGATCTACACCACCGGTTATCATGATATCTGCTTTGTTATTTCGAATTGTATCCAGCGCAAATCCAATTGAATTTGTACCAGCGGCACATGCATTCGAAATAATCATTTTTGGCCCTTTTATTTTTAAGTCTCGAGTAATATTGTCACAGGGCGTATGGATTGGATACTTAAAAAGTAACGTTTCATCTGCTTTTTCAATTCCATCTTTAATCCACTGATTATGAAATTCTTCCCCGCTCAACATGCCTCCTAAAGATGTACCTAATGATATTCCAATTCGGTATGGATTAAAGTTTTCTATTTTTAATTTTGCGTTTTCTACCGCTTCTCTTGCCGCCATGACACCTAATTTTCCACAGCGATCCATATCCTTTATTTCATCCTTAAAGAAGTAATCATCTACCTGAAGGTTTTCAATCTCTCCACCATAATCTGTTACCATTTCAGCCATATCGATATTTTGGATTACTTTAATACCAGATTTCCCAGATTTAATATTATCCCAAAATTCTTTTACACTATTTCCGTTTGAACAAATAATTCCCATGCCAGTTACGACGATTCGTTGATTATTCATGTTCATATGCCATCACCTTTACAGTATTTTGATTGACCATGATTTAGGTAGAATATATGGTGAGGACTGAGTATGTGCCTCATACAAAGCATTTTCTTTATTTTTCACATAAAATCCAATTCCTGAAACAGCAAATGGTTCCTCTAATAAAGCAATTCCGAGTTTCATATTTAATACAGGACTTTCTTTAAGTTCAATAACTTTACCAATTAATTGTTCCTCTATAAAAATTTCATCATTAACTGTAATTTTGCTCTCTATTCCTGTCGTGAATCCCACAATTCTTTTATTTACTCCAGCTTCCGATTGCTGTTCTAAGGATTTTCTTCCATAGAATTCATCTTTATAAAAATCAATAAACCATTCTAAACCAGCTTCAAAAATATTTAGTTCTTCTAAATGTTTGAATTCAAAATATGGATGTCGAATTTCTAACATTAGCGTCTCTAATGTTTCCCAATCTACTTTCTTCAATTTAATATCTTCTTCTTTAAAAGAATTTACAGTTTCTAATACTATTGGCTCTAGGCATTTTTCAAACAATAATTGATAACCATACTCTGCTGTTACACCTGTTCTTGCTAATAGAAATTCTTTCCCAAATAATTGATTTAACACAAATGATTGAAATGGCAGTGATGATATTTCGAAGTCTAAAAACTTTTGAGCTAATTTCCATGCATACGGACCTTCAAATCCAAGTTGAGAATGTGTTTGACTTATATCTATAATCTCAACACCGCTTGGTTTTTGGTTTTGCAACCAGGCTAGTACCATTTCTTTTTTATGCGGTGTCGTAATAACTGTAAGAGAATCCTCATTTTTTAACAGATTAATAATATCAATTACAGTCCCATCTTCTTGTAATAACAAAGTAAAGAGTGTTGTTTCTTCTTCCATAAATATAATATCCTTCGTAACTAGACGATCTAGGAACTCTACATGGTCCTCACCTTTCACCACAATTCTTCCTGTTGCTGATAAATCTATTACACCAATTCCGTTACGTACTGCATCATATGCTTCATTAGTTTCTTCTTGTACATTAATTTGATTACTCATGATTAAGCGCCCCCAATTCTCTCTTTATCACATCTTTAATTGTCGGTAGATTGCATACATTATTTATATACAGTTGTTGCATATTCTTTAATTTATCAATCTCCGTTTTGCTATACAGCATATTAAATATGGTTTGACTAGTTTCTTTTAAATCAAACATTTCACAAGTATGCACACATTTAAAATAATCATTTTGCTCCATCAATGGTGCTAATTCTTTATGCCATCCATTTGGAAATACAAGAAATGGATAAAGTCCATTAGGTATTATATAATTCCATTTTTCTATAATGCTTCTTAAGGTAGGATTATGGCTATCTCTTTGATTCTTTAATTCTTCATATTCCATATGGTTTACCAGACTAATTACAGGTATTTTTCCAAATACCGCTTTTCCCATTGAGCAGGATGTAATATTATCGGTGATAAATAAATCACATGATAATATTAGTTGCTCATATTCTTCCAAATGAAGAAATGGTAGTGAAACAAATTCTATTTTTCCCCCATTTTTCATAGAAACAAATTTGGTCTCATCTGAAACCCCAATTAATTTAATACATGTATCGCTTGGAAAGTCCTGAAGATATAGGCTTAATAGTTCTTGTAATATATATTCATAACTAAACCTTGCATCATTGTACTGTTTCTTCTCCATGAGCCTCATTTTTACTAATAGGTTGGCCCATGATGATTTCGCAATCATAATTAATTTATCTTGTTCCCTACAACCTAGTTGTGTTCTTATTTTCATTCTTATTTCTTCATCTATTTGTAAAGCCTCTTTATATAATTTGACAGAAGTAATATTCTCACTATCTTGTTTATAACTATTCACTGGACAAGTTCTAATTAGCTTAAATTGAGAGGGGATTTTAGGTAGTTCTATCAATGACCTTTTCTTTAAGCTATTGTAATTTGCAT
>NZ_JBNLYC010000259.1:0-4604 GCF_050172015.1 Bacillus sp. GMa5/1
ATTTTATATTGAGAAGGAATTCTATCTTTCTTATTGAAGTTTGTTCTAGTTATTTTTACATCGATCAGATTTGTGTAAAGGGAATTTTATGAAATATAAACAAGCCAGAGAATAGGGAGTGTTTACATGGAAAATAGTATACGCTACACAAGTGAACACCCTACAGATTTTAATGGATTATTATCCTTATACGAATCTTTAGGATGGAATTCTCTTAAATTAACGGTTAACGAGTTAGAACGAATGTGTAAGCAAAGTTGGTATGCAATTTATGTTTTTGATGATAAGAGGTTAGTAGGGATGGGGCGTGTCATATCAGATGGAGTCATAACAGGCATTATTTGTGGAGTTGGTGTATTGCCAAAATATCAGTCTAGTGGCATCGGAAAAGAAATAGTGAAACGATTAATCCAGCACTGTGAACAAAACAAGGTTATTCCACAACTTATGTGTGTAGAAAAATTGCAATCTTACTATGAATCTATAGGGTTTGAAGCATTCTCTATTGGGATGACAAAACATATTATAAGATAGAGGTGCTTTATCCTGCTATTTGTCGGGTAGTAAAACCCCACGGATTAAAGTTTCACTTTATATTTTCAGTTTACTTGTACATATTTTCAAACTTCAACATAAAGGAGAATGGCTGTATGGAGATTGCTAAAGGAGTAGAAATGTTACAACTTGAATTTCAAGAATTTGTTATTCATCCAATTCTTTTATGGAATGATGAAATGGCAGTATTAATAGATACGGGTTTCCCAGGACAAATTGAAGATATACAAGTAAAGATGGAAAAGGTTGGGGTATCATTTGATAAGTTAAAAGTCGTGATTTTGACGCATCAGGATATTGATCATATAGGTAGTCTTCCAGAATTGTTGCAGCGCTGTCGAAGTAATATTAAAGTTTATGCGCACGAACTAGATAAGCCATATATCGCGGGGGGATTTACCTTTATTGAAGGACGGAAATGTAGAGAACCGACCAAAAGGAAAAGTGAGTGATACTGTGATTGACGGGTAAGAACTTCCGTATTGCGGTGGAATACTAATTCTTCATACTCCAGGTCATATTAGTTTATATTTGAAACAAAGCAAAATTCTTATTGCAGGAGACTCTATGTATAGTGTGAATGGGATGTTAGGAGGAATTCACGCCCCAACAACTATAAATATTAAGGAAGCAAAGCAGTCTTTGAAGAAGTATTTAAATTTACATATTGAATCTGTAGTTTGTTACCATGGGGGATTAAGTAAGGAGAATATAAATGTTCAACTTCAAAATTTGTAAAGTTAAAATGGAGTTTTTTGTTAAGTGACGTTGAAGTATAATCTGGTTATTAGTATATAAATAAATTATAAAAGAGCATGTTTGAAAAAATTCAAACATGCTCTTTTATTAAAGCAAATCAATTTAATATGAATGACCTAATCCGTTCCAATAAAAAGAAACGATTTCTTGTGCTAATTCATCTATATTTGCAAGAATAGGATTGTGATTTTCATCTTTAAAATTCCCAATAGATAATAAAGATACGAAAGCATGAGCCGCAAATTTAGCGTTTCCTTTCGGAATTTCTCCCATGTGCATCGCAGTATCGAGTGCTTTTTCTAGCACTTCATACATATTATTTTCAGCATTTTTTAATTCCTTCAATTGTTCTTCAGATAACGACAGTTTAGCATCTTTCATAAAATTTTTCATATCAATATCCATCGTTGCGTGTAAGTAAACTTTGGCGAAGTCTAATAATCTTTCTTCTAAAGTTTTGTTTGTAGAGAGTATTTGAGACATATTCTCTCGTATACGTATCATCATTTGGGTCATAGTAGCGGTAAATAAATCGGCTTTTGTTGAATAGTAATAGTAGACGGTTGCTTTCGTAACACCACAAACTTTTGCGACTTCACCCATAGAAACGACTTGATAATTTTGTGTAAGAAATAAGCGAGTTGCCACTTCTAAAATGGTTTCTTTTGTAGATTTTGTATTTTTATTTTGACGTGGCCTTCCGAGAGGACGTTGTTTTTGTTCCAAATCCATTCGCTCCTGACATTTATTCTTGAGATAATTATAACATAATTTTCAATCATTCTTGATTAATTAACCTACCAGTATATATAATTAATAATGAAGGAAAAAAGGAAGGTGGGTTTTTTATGAAAAAGCACCCGTTACATATGTTAGGGAGGCTTGTAGCAGGGAAAAATATGCAATGGATCACTTTATCGGTGTGGGTTCTTATTACATTATTACTTTCATTTACGTTACCACAAGTAAACAGTACGAAAGAACCGAATCCAAAAAATTTACCTGAAACAGCTATGTCACAGCAAGCGGAAGCGCTTATGAAAAAAGAGTTTCCGAATAATGCAGGGAATCCGTTGTTAGTAGTATGGTATAGAGATGGTGGATTACAGTCACAGGATTATAAACTCATACAAGACGTTTATAAAGAGTTAAAAGCTAGTCCTTTAAAAGAACAATCAACGTTACCGCCATTTGATACAATTCCAGAGCAAGTATTATCAAAAAGTGCATCAAAAGATGGTACATCATTTGTTACACCGGTATTCTTTAATAAATCTGCTGGTACGGATATATTAAAAGGAAATCTGGAAGAGTTTAGAAAAATAGTGAATAGTAAGGTGGATGAAGATCCATTTAAACAAAAAATAAGTGAATCTGGTTTACATGTTCGATTATCTGGGCCTGTAGGTATTCAAACGGATGCAGTTAGTTTATTTAGTCAAGCAGATGTGAAATTGTTAGTGGCTACTGTATTATTAGTCTTGGTCCTATTAATTTTGCTTTACCGTTCGCCAATTTTAGCAATTTTACCTATACTTGTTGTTGGCTTTGCATACGGTATCATTAGTCCTACACTCGGTTTTTTAGCTGATCACGGATGGATTAAAGTAGATGCCCAAGCGATATCAATTATGACAGTATTATTGTTTGGTGCTGGAACGGACTATTGTCTATTTTTAATTTCGAGATATAGAGAGTACTTGTTAGAAGAAGAAAGTAAATATAAAGCATTACAACTTGCGATTAAAGCTTCTGGCGGTGCAATAATAATGAGTGCGTTAACTGTTGTACTTGGATTAGGGACATTATTACTTGCTCATTATGGTGCCTTTCATCGATTTGCAGTACCATTTAGTGTTGCTGTATTTATAATGGGAATCGCGGCTTTAACGATTTTACCAGCACTATTATTAATTTTCGGTAGGATTGCATTTTTCCCGTTTATACCGAGAACAACTTCAATGAATGAGGAGTTTGCAAGAAAGAAAAAGAGGGCTGTAAAAGTTGAAAAATCAAAAGGCTCCTTTAGTAAAAAACTTGGAGATGTAGTAGTACGAAGACCGTGGACAATAATTATGCTAACTGTGTTTGTATTAGGTGGATTGGCTTCGTTCGTACCACGTATTCAATACACATATGACTTATTAGAATCGTTTCCAAAGGATATGCCTTCTCGTGAAGGGTTTACGTTAATTAGTGATCATTTCTCAGCTGGTGAACTAGCACCAGTAAAAGTGGTTGTTGATACGAAAGGAAAAGAGCTTCCTATTAAACAAGAACTAGAGAAATTTTCTTTCGTAAATACAGTGAAAGAGCCAAAAGAGGGAAAAGAAAATAAGCAAATACAAATGTATGAAGTTTCTTTAGCGGAAAATCCATACTCAATTGAAGCGTTAGATCAAATTCCTAAATTGAAAAGTAATGTAGAAAAAGTATTAAAAGATGCTGTGATTAGTAATGCTGAAGAGCAATTGTGGATTGGTGGAGAAACAGCTTCATTATATGATACAAAGCAAATTACTGAACGTGATGAATCAGTAATTATTCCAGTAATGATTAGCATTATCGCTTTACTATTACTTGTCTACTTACGATCGGTTGTTGCGATGGTTTATTTAATTGTAACTGTCGTTTTATCATTCTTCTCAGCGTTAGGAGCAGGATGGATATTGCTTCATTACGGTATGGGAGCGCCGGCCATTCAAGGTGCGATACCGTTGTACGCATTCGTATTTTTAGTTGCTTTAGGTGAAGATTATAATATCTTTATGGTTTCAGAAATATGGAAAAACAGAAAGACACAAAATCACTTGGATGCAGTAAAAAATGGTGTAATACAAACAGGTAGTGTTATTACATCGGCAGGTTTAATTTTAGCAGGAACTTTTGCAGTGTTAGGTACACTTCCAATTCAAGTATTAGTTCAATTTGGTATTGTAACTGCAATTGGCGTATTACTAGATACGTTTATCGTAAGACCGTTACTTGTACCCGCAATTACAGTTGTGTTAGGCCGATTTGCTTTTTGGCCAGGTAAACTTTCAAGAAAGAGTGAAGAAATACAAAAGGTGGATGCATAGTGAAAAAAGCCAAGGGTATTTTCCTTGGCTTTTTTCAATGTAGTTAATTAATTTTTTGAAGTCAAATCATCAGCTGCAGCGTGATCAGCATCTTCAATTGTTGTTTCGGGCATTCCGTATAAGCCGTTCATTGCTTGTTCTTCAATAGTAAGGTTTGCAGTATTATTATTTTGAATAGATGTAGTATTTTCAGTAACATTTTCTTTTTTA
>NZ_JBNLYC010000260.1:0-4523 GCF_050172015.1 Bacillus sp. GMa5/1
TCCTATTTACTTTAAAACTACTACAATTAAGCGAAGTATGAATGAATTATTAAAGCACGGAAAATCTTCCCGTGCTTTTTCAAAAGAATATATTATTCCGGATGATTTCATTCACTTACCCTAGCTGACGTTTAAATGCTTTACTAGCAAAGAAGTAAGCAATAACCATAATTCCGACGCACCAAGCGAGCGCAATCCAAATATCGTTTCCAACAGTTCCTTCATATAAAAGAGCACGAATCGCATTCACGATTGAAGTTACAGGCTGATTCTCTGCAAACGCACGAACAATTTTTGGCATCGTTTCGGTAGGCACAAAGGCCGAACTAATAAATGGAAGAAAAACTAGCGGGTACGAGTAAGCAGTCGCCCCTTCCATAGACCTCGCTTTCAATCCTGGAATGATAGCTAGCCATGTTAGCGCCAGCGTAAACATCCCAAGTATCCCAGCTACCGCGAGCCAATCTAGAATATTAGCACTGGAACGGAAACCCATTAAGAGTGCAACAAGAATAACCACCACGATAGTAAGTACATTAGCAACAAGAGAGGTTAGAACGTGAGCCCACAATATCGATGAGCGCTTAATAGGCATCGTAATGAAACGTGCCATCAGCCCACTCTTTACATCCGTAAAGAGTCGCACGGAAGTGTAAGCTACACCGGATGCGATAGCCATTAGCAAAATTCCCGGCAATAAATAATTGACGTAGTTATCTGTTCCTGTCTGTATAGCCCCACCAAATACGTATACAAACAATAGCATCATCATAATCGGTGTAATCGCTACCGTAATAATTGTATCTGGACTACGCATAATATTGCGCATTAAGCGCCCAAGTAATACCCCTGTTTTGCTTTTCATTTACATCTCCTCCTTTTTGCCAATGATCGCAAGGAATATTTCTTCCAATGTAGGCTGCTTCTCGATATACTCCACTTTTGCCGGTGGGAACATCTCTTTCAGTTCAGTAAGAGTACCTGTCGTAATAATTTTTCCGCCATGCAAAATTGCGATACGATCAGCCAGTTGTTCTGCTTCCTCCAAGTACTGAGTCGTAAGCAAAATAGTTGTACCACTATCAGCAAGTTCCTTGACTGTATCCCACACTTCGATTCGCGCTTCAGGATCAAGTCCAGTCGTTGGTTCGTCAAGAAAAATAACTGCTGGCGCCCCAATCAAACTCATCGCGATATCAAGCCGGCGCTTCATCCCGCCTGAATACTGATCTGCCCTTTGGTTTGCCGCATCAGTCAGGCTAAATCTTGCAAGTAGATTGTCAGCAACTTGAGCGGGATTGGAAACACCACGTAATTTGGCGATCATTATCAAGTTTTCCCTCCCTGTCAGCATACCGTCTAAAGCTGCGAACTGCCCTGTCAAACTGATACTTTGACGAACATGGTCTGGTTGACGCTGTACATCAAATCCGCAAATACTTACTTCACCGCTATCTTGCTTCATTAGCGTCGAAAGGATGTTAACCGTTGTCGTCTTTCCCGCTCCATTTGAGCCTAGCAGCGCGAAAATTTCTCCACGCTGCACCTCAAAATCTACCCCTTTTAAAACTTCCTTGTCTTTAAAGGATTTTTTCAAGCCTTTTATAGAAATCGCTGCATTACTCATACTTTTTTCCTCCCTATAAAAATGTTTTGCGGAGATAATTTATTTACCTCTATCTATTTAGTACCACTGATATTCTGTATCACTTAGTACCAAGCTAAAAATATAACTGAATAGCTATGGTGGCAATTCATATGTGTAACCAGCTAATCAGTCGGTATTACTTATTCCATTTATTTTTTTCTCAATTTCTTCATAATACTTTCATTCAAATCTTCACGATACTTGGAGACGTAAGTTTTAGCATTTGCCACTAGTTCGTCAGCAAAGGAAGCCACGTCATCCCCAGTAATGTCAAGCACTTGTCTTCCTTCTGCTGCACCAGCTTCAAACAAATCGATTAATTCATACTGTATGTGTAACATATCCATCCCGTTACCCGCTGAGAAATTCCACATGTAGTTTTGAATTTTCTTAAATACAAATTGGTAGTCCTCTGGCAGAGCCTCAACTCGTGCCATCATCATTTTGTACTCTTTTTTATCACCAATTAACTTTTTAAACATTTCTAACATCTTATTTTCCTCCTTTTTTATAAAACCGAACAAGAAATTCCCAAAGTATCGACCGGAACATTTTATCTTATGAACCTATTTTGACTTCAAGACGTTAATTTTTGACGATACAAAATCCCATTTTTTCCAAAACAATTCAAGCTCTTGGCGGCCCTCTTCATTTAATGAATAAAACTTACGAGGCGGTCCCATATCTGATGGTTTCTTTTCAATATTCACAAGCTTTTTCTTCTCTAATCGTACAAGGATGGTATACACCGTACCTTCCACAACTTCGGTAAACCCAAGATCATTCAGATGGCGGGTAATCTCATAGCCATACGTTTCACGGCGACTGATGATTTCCAGTACACACCCTTCCAGTGAACCTTTTAGCATTTCAGTTAAATTTTCCATGTCCTGATCCTCCTTTACCCCCTATTCTGTCTGACTTATATTCAGTATCACAGAGTACTAAGGCGAATTTTTTTACTGAATAGCTTTTGAGTAAAACCACACTATTCAGTATCACTTATTACAACTACATTGTATGACTAAGTAGTTGTGGATGTCAACTTTATTTTCAAAAAAATTAAAAATCCGCTTTACCCTAACCGGATACAGCCTCCTTTTTTGTTGTAAGGGCCATCAAACTAGTAAAACAGAGCTGATTCAAAGTGTAATTTAAATCAGCTCTGCTTTATTGTTTTCATACCGTTATATCTTGTTTTTTCACGATACAAACTGTTTCTCCCTACCATTCCCATTGCATATATAGCATAAAGGCAAGTGCGGTCAGAGAAAATTTCCAGAGATTATCCGTACATGATACGAGCCCCCAAAATACAATTCTATTAGAAATCTGTTCTCTATATTCTCTTTTATTTTATTTCTGATAGTTGATTAGCAACACTATCTAAAAATTTTTCTACCTTTTCTTTTGATGTATCCGGCGCATGATAACCGATCGTAAATGTAAGCCTTCCATTATAAGAGCTTGCTCCCATTGAAAAGAATGGTGCATACATAATAGGTGATGTCATATACCCGTCCTCAGCTTGAATTTCACCAAACTGAATAGGTTCCTCAGCGATTACTCCCAAATTTGTCAGTAATGGCAACGCCATCCCCATCTGTACAGCCTGTTCATATTGCTGATTATACATTTCCTTCACTGTAGATAGCTTCATTTCTGCCAGTAACTCCATTCCTGCTGCTGAAGAAAGACCTGGATTTTGAGACTTTATTTTATCCATTGATTGTTTAACTCGAACAAGAGTCTGCTTAAATGTTTCATCGTCTTCCATTTTAATCACTGGCATTTCCATACCGGATAAGTTGCAAATAGCACCAGTTGTATTATTAGGCAGATATCGACGTAAATCAATTGTCAAGCCAATCATTTTTTCTGCAGTGCGAGGTTCTGCATACACAGTGAAATGTGATAAAGCTCGGAAGTATGCAGTCATGATTACATCATTCAAGGTAGCCTGTTGAGCTTTTGTCCATTGGGTTAAACGTAGAGTTTGCTCATGGCTCAATCGCCGTACGGACATTTGGGGAAATTTATTTTTGTTAGGTTGAGATGGAAAAGACCATAACGATGCCTGTTGTTCTTGGTTAGGACGATACGCACTTTTTATGTCCGATATTCCAGCGTATTTGAATACATGTGATTGATCTCGACAACTCTCATTTCCCTTATCAAATTCCTTTATAATTTGCTTCTTAGACCGTCCCAATGAAAGGTGAGTATATATCATTCCAAGCAATTTAATATATTCCTTGACTCCTGCACCATCTGAACATAGATGAGACAATTTCACAACTAACATATCTGTTGTAGTGCCCCGTAATAATTTCGTTTGAACCATAGGCCCCTGAATACGATCACCAGGTTCCTTAATAAAATCTATTGCCATTATTTCAAGTTCTTGATTATTTCCTTCTGCAAAAAAGCAAATAGATGAGTTAGTGTCAGATGAATGTTCCTCCCAGTAAGGAATATCATTTTCTACAAACCGGCTGTTCAAAACTGGTTGCAATTGCAATGTTATCCTTACTGATTCTTCAAGTATTTCCTTGGATATACCTACAGGAAAATAAAGAACTGCATTAATTTGTTGATCTGCAGAATAAAGACCTAATACATAATTCATTCGATCTTGTGGTGTTACTGAATACTTTCTTTTCTCCATAATTCCGTCCCCCTTTAGGACTTTTGTATAACCCTATTTTCCATATGCTTGTAATTTTTCTAGTCATTTTTCTTCAAGAGCTAATAACGCTTATTTTTCGAATTTTTAACGAAATCATCTTCTCCGTATTGGTTTCATTCTTTTTGCAGATGATATATTCATTATTTTATTGTTATTAACACTGCCCAACTTCACAATAAAACCAAA
>NZ_JBNLYC010000261.1:0-4382 GCF_050172015.1 Bacillus sp. GMa5/1
TGGGAAAAGGAGATTATGTATGAAATCATTTCGTAAGTTATTACAGTATTTAAAACCATACATGTTCTTCGCTATTATTGGACCGCTATTTATGGTACTTGAGGTTGCGATGGACTTAATTCAACCGACTATTATGCAACATATCATTGATGTTGGGATTGCAAATCGGGATTTAAATTATGTAATAAAAATGGGGCTTCTTATGATAGGAGCAGCAGCACTCGGTTTAGTTGGAGGGCTTGGGTGTATGATGTATTCTACAAAAGCAGCTGTTAATTTCGCTACTGACATACGAAAAGATGTGTTTGCGAAAATAGAAACATTTTCTAGTAATAATCGTGATTCATTTGGAACAGGTAAATTATTAACGATCGTGACGAATGATATCACTTCCATTCAATCAGCAATGACAATGACATTACGTGTTCTCGTTCGTGGTCCGCTGTTATTTATGGGAAGTATAATTATTGTTTTTGTAACAGCAAGAGAGTTATTTCCAATATTACTTGTAGTTGTTCCGATTTTATTACTTGCGATTATTTTAATTGCAAGTAAAGCAAGTGGTACATTTAAAAAGGTGCAAGAGGCATTGGACAAAGTGAATACAAAGTTACAAGAAAATTTATCTGGTGTACGTGTTATAAAAGCGTATGTAAGACAAAAATATGAAATCGCTCAATTCGGAAGTGTAAATACAAATTTAACGAAGATAAATATTCGAGCTGTGCAACTTATTTCTTTAATGATGCCAATCATTATGCTAGTTGTAAGTGGCGGGATTGTCGCAACATTATGGATTGGTGGAGAAAAAGTATTCAATGGAACGCTTCAAGTAGGAGCGATTTTGGCATTTATTAATTACTTGAATATCATTTTAATGTCACTTATGTCGATTAGCATGGTATTTATTCAAATTGCGCGAGCTTTTCCATCTGCGGATCGTGTACAGCAAGTGTTAAATACCGAGGTTGATATTATAAGCGCAGCTAATGCAATCGAACCTGAGAAAATCGAGGGGAATATCGAATTTAAAAATGTTAGTTATAGCTATACGAAAAATAATGAATACGTTTTAAAAGATATTTCGTTTAGCATACAAAAAGGTGAAAAAGTAGGGATTATTGGATCAACTGGAAGTGGTAAATCTACCTTAGCGAAACTGTTACCACGTCTATATGATGTGGATCAAGGTGAAATATGTATAGATGGAATAGATGTTAAAACATATGATTTGCAAAAACTCCGTGCTTCAATAGGGTTTGTACCTCAGAAGGCTTTGTTGTTCTCAGGTAGTATAGAAGAGAATTTACGTTATGGTAAAGAAAATGCAACACATGATGAGCTGGAAGTAGCAGCTGCATCAGCTTGTGCGACTGAGTTTATCAATAAGCTGGAAGAATCTTATCAATATAATTTAACACAAGGTGCGACAAATCTATCAGGTGGACAAAAACAACGTGTATCAATTGCAAGGGCACTTGTGAGAAAACCACCGATTCTCATATTAGATGATTCTACATCAGCAGTTGATGCAAAATCAGAGGCTACTATTCAAACAGCTTTAAAAACAAAATATAAAGGCACAACGACTTTATTAATCGCGTCCAAAATTTCTTCCATAATGGATGCGGATAAAATACTTGTATTAGATAATGGTGAATTAGTTGGCAATGGTACACATGAACAATTGTTAGAACGAAGTGAGGTTTATCAGGAAATTTATCTTTCCCAAGGTGGTAATTTGCATAAAGAAGGTGGGGAAGAACATGCGTAATTTTCAAGGGCAATTTGCTAATAAAGGTGGACGAAACACACCAAAGATGGGAAAAGCTAAAAATGCCCAAGGAACTGTAATGCGGATATGGAACTATATGGGCTATCAAAAAGCTGCTCTAATGTTTGTTATATTTCTAGTCGTTGTTACTACTTTACTTGGATTATTAGGTCCCTATTTTATGGGAGTCATTATAGATCAATATATTGTACCGAAAGATTTAAGTGGTACAGCAAGAATGTGTATGTTACTTATCGCGATTTACGGTGTAACTGTACTTTTAACATGGTTACAAACATTTGTCATGATTAACGTTGCATTAAAAACAATTCAAAAAATACGACAAGATATTTTTGAGAAAATCCAAACGCTTTCTTTACGGTTCTTTGATGTGCGTTCTCAAGGTGATTTAATGAGCCGTGTGACAAATGATATAGATAATTTGAACCAAGCTTTGACACAAAGTGTTGTACAAATTATTTCATCAGCGCTAACTTTTATAGGTGTAACGATTGCGATGTTCGCCTTAAATTGGATTTTAGCAATTGTAACTTTAATTACAGTACCTATTATGTTTTACGTTACAAAAAAACTAGTTGCATATAGTGGTAAAAACTTTGCGAAGCGTCAAAAAGATTTAGGTGAATTAAATGGATTTATTGAGGAAGCAATTACAGGTGCGGATGTTACGACGTTGTATGGAAAAGAAAAAGAAACTGTACAAAATTTCAATAAAATTAATGAACAGCTAAGAGTTTCAGCTACGAAGGCTGATACATTTTCAGCTTTTATTTTTCCAAGTATGAACTTTATTAATAACTTAGGTATGGGGCTTGTCATTGGGACTGGATCAGTTATGGTCTTAAACGGAATGACAACAGTAGGTGTTATTGCGGCTTTTATTAATTATTCTCGTCAATTCTCAAGACCGTTAAGTCAATTTGCGACTTTAATGAATACAATTCAAGCGGCAGTTGCTGGTGGAGAACGTGTTTTTGAGATTATGGATGAGGTACCAGAAATTCAAAATAAAAAAGACGCATTTGTTGTACAAAATTTACAAGGGCATGTTGCACTTGAGAATGTTTCATTTGGCTATGCAGAGAATAAAACGATTTTAAAAGAAGTGAGTCTTAAAGCGCAGCCAGGAGAGACAATTGCTTTAGTTGGCCCGACTGGATCAGGGAAAACAACAATCATTAATTTGTTAACTCGCTTTTACGATATACAGCAAGGACAAATTCATATTGATGGAAAAGATATAAAAGATTATGATATTAATTCTTTACGAAGTAAAATAGGAGTAGTTTTACAGGATACGTATTTATTTGCTGGTTCGATTATGGATAATATTCGTTATGGACGCTTAGATGCTACTGATGAAGAAGTTATCACTGCAGCTAAGGCAGCATCTGCACATTCTTTTATTAAGCATTTGCCAAATCAATATGAAACAGAAATTGCTTCAGAAGGATCGAATTTAAGTCAAGGACAAAAACAACTTCTTGCGATTGCACGAGCAATTTTAGCAGATGCAGATATATTAATTCTCGATGAAGCGACATCTAATATTGACACAAGAACAGAATTACAAATACAAGCAGGGCTAAATAATTTAATGAGAGGTCGCACAAGTTTTGTGATCGCTCACCGACTTAAAACAATTGAAAAAGCAGATCAAATCCTTGTTATAAAGGATGGAAGAATTTTAGAAAGAGGGAATCATGAGTCTCTTATGGAAGATAGAGGGTTTTATTTTGATCTGTATACGAGTCAGTTTAAAATTTAATAAAAAAAATGAGGTTTCTCTAGAAAAGAGAAGCCTCATTTTTTTATTTGTAAACTTTATGAATTACTTTTCTAACCAAATTAATTATCCGACCTGAAAAATACTTATACTTGCAGATACATTTGTTAAAGAGCCACCATCACTATTTGAGAGAGTGATAGTACCTGCTGAAGAGGTGTTATTTATTAAAGTCAATGTTGAAGGAACAACTGTTACGGTAAAAGCAGCAGTACCTTGATTTATTGTATGTGGTGACCCCGTACCAAAACGTCCACCTGAAATTGGTGTACCATTTAGTTGGAGGGAGAATTGGTTTTCGCGAGAAGCTTGTAATTGAAACTCTGCTACATATGTTCCTAGTGTATTAATTATAATATTTCCAGTACCTGTGATGTGGCTAAGGGCAGTTCCTGTTATAGGTCCATTTGTGTTAAAAGTAACACTACTTCCTACTGCAATTGATTGGTTAGTAGTATCAAAAACATATAGATAGTTTGTTAATCCTACACTAGCCGCCCCGGTAGTCCCAGTGGAACCGGTAGCCCCAGTAGCCCCGGTAGTCCCAGTGGAACCAGTAGAGCCAGTAGGTCCAGTGGAACCGGTAGCCCCGGTAGTCCCAGTGGAGCCAGTAAGTCCAGTGGAACCGGTAGCCCCAGTAGTCCCAGTGGCCCCGGTAGCCCCGGTAGCCCCGGTAGCCCCGGTAGCCCCGGTAGTCCCAGTAGCCCCGGTAGTCCCAGTGGAGCCAGTAAGTCCAGTGGAACCGGTAGCTCCAGTAGGTCCAGTGGAACCGGTAGCCCCAGTAGCCCCAGTAGCCCCAGT
>NZ_JBNLYC010000262.1:0-4326 GCF_050172015.1 Bacillus sp. GMa5/1
AATATAGGAGTCTTTTTGTTACGTTATTTCTTTCGTTTCTTCAAACTTTTTTGATATGCATAAAGCTTATGAATCTCTTCCTTAAATTCATGTAGAAGTACAGTGTTTGCACCATTTGAATAACGCACCGTATTATAAGCATCTATAATAATATCACTTTGAATATTTACATCTTCTTCATCGTTTATTCTTTCTAGCCAAGCCTCAACAGTTTCTCCCCGTTTTCTATTTAAAGGAGGGGTTAACTTACTCTCTAGCTTGAAAATTTCCTTCCGAATTTCGTTATGCGGCGGTTTATTTCGTTTAAAACGATTTTGGCTCATTCCTTCTTTATCAGTAATGATAGTAGATTCGAAGGCGGGCATATTTGGTAAACTTAAATGTTTTCGTTTTTTTACTATTTTCCAAACGACGTAAATAGCGATAGCTGTACAGACTATTATTGTAGCGCTATTTATGAGTATTGGATCAAAATCAGGAAATTTTTTTCCGTCTTCAATTTTTGGTTTTAAGAGATGTCCTTTATTTGCCCAAACATCTTCAGTATCTTTTAATTCCGCTGCTTTAATTAATGGCATTAAAGCATAGCCGACGCCTAATGCGACTACTTCCGTTATAAAACCAAAAATAAGTCGAATGAAAGGAAATACTTGAACAATTAATATACTCATTAAGCCAATCGTAATGATAGAAGCAAAACGTAATAGTTGTTGTTTGCGATTTGCCCCGGTTAACCAAAATGTAATCATAAGATGCAAGGCTAACATTAATAGTTTCCACAACGGTGGAAAGGGTGCATAAAATATAGCTGAAACGACAAACCATACAATACCACCTAAAGATTTTTGAACTGGATATCCAGGTCCGACCACATGTACGATAAAGAAAAATAGTGGTAATATGATTGTGCCAAAAAGAGAAAAAGGTAAAAATAAAGAGAAAAGAACGATTTGAAGAACTAAAAGTATTACAAATCCTGTTGTTTTTTTCTGCATAAATTTATGAATAAGAAATACTCCAATATAGCCTGTTGTTAAAAATATTGCAATACTAATTAGTTCATCTCTTTCTGTTAATAATGAAAGCAGGAGGAGCAGAATGAAATCATGAATGTGATATAGCCAAGTTTTCAACTGGTTCCACCATCCCTTCACTAGTAATGAGAAACGTTGGCTGCGAGAGAAGAGGGAGTTCATTTCTTTGTAAACCAATGTATATCATTGTAGACGATCGTTCTCTCTTTCTCTTTACATAATGAAGGAATCCTTGTTTCGGAAGTAACGTACTATCATCTGAAATACGGGCTAATTCTTCTAAAGCTTTTGCATATTGTGTTTGTCCTTCATTTAACGGTACATGTAATGCACCGCCTTCTGCTAATACACTAATAAACAATTCAAACGGAATGTGGTGCTTCGTTGTGTACTGGAAAATGTATGTTGCATATGAAATAAGTTCTTCTACATTATCTTTCCAACCAAATCCACGATCGGCAGCTAAAGAAAGACAAATCGTCCAACTATAATTTTTTACAGGTTCATATTGCTTCGCTTGTAATTGTTGCATTTTAGCAGATGCCTTCCAATGAATAGAGCGGAAAGACTCACGCTCATATCGCTTTACACCGATAATAGATGTTTCATCATTGTAAAAAGAAAAATTCGTTCGATAAAATCCATTCAAAAGTTGCTGAAGTTCTTGCAAACCTGCTACTTCTTTAGGAGAAGGATACACAATAATTTCAGTCCTTAATTTATCAAAAACAGGTAAATGTACAGTTAATAGATGAAATGGATCTTTTAATACACATTCAAACTGTTCAATTTGAAACACACCACGCTTCGTTGCGGTTAATGTTAAACCCCATTTTTGTGCCGAATGTGCAGGTTGTGAAAATGGGAAAGAGAATAATGTTTTTGATATTTGTTCAATGCCTTGCTCTTTATGCGGTATAAGGGACGAATTTAAATGAAAGTAACAAACACCATTAACGAGCGGTATGCTGGCTCCATTTTTTAAATGAATAAAAAACTGTCCAGATTCCTCAGGAAAAAGCCGTGTAGTTTGTTTCTCATTTATGATTTGAAACTTCTTCTCTATGAAAGCGACATATTTATAAATAAAAATCGCAAATATATAATAGAAGAAAAAGAGAAACATAAGCATTCGTTGCGGGAAAAAGAATGTGAAAAGTAACGCGATTGGAACGGTTAGTTGAATAATATGGAGTTGAAAAAATAAAGGCACAGTTACAACACGCTGTCCATTCATGCTTGCTCAATCTCCACAGGTACGTCAACTTCTTTTAAAATACTTTTCATAATATCATTTTTTGTCGTACGCAGGGCACCTTCCATTGATAAGACGATACGGTGATTCCAAACAGAAGGAACTAACAATTGTATATCTTCTGGTGTGCAATATTCTCTCCCATGTAAAAAGGCTAAAGCTTGAACAGCACGTACTAAAGCTAATGTGGCACGTGGGCTTACACCGTTAGCGATATAATCATGATTTCTTGTAGCATGAGCAAGTTTAATAATGTAATGTTCTAACGGTTCCGAAACAAATATTTCTTTTACTCGTTTTTGAGATTCTAAAATATCTTCTAATGAGATGACAGATGTGACACTTTCTAATGGTAAATCGTTCCGAAAACGTCGCATCATTTGTAGCTCATCTTCAGGAGTAGGATAACCGATTGAAATCGTCATTAAAAAGCGATCAAGCTGTGCATCTGGAAGAGGGAAAGTCCCTTGTGATTCAATTGGGTTTTGCGTCGCAATAACAAAGAACGGTTTCGGCAGAGGCGTAGATTGTTTTTCGAGCGTCACTTGTCGTTCTTCCATCGCTTCTAACAAACTCGACTGCGTTCTCGGCATTGCACGGTTAATTTCATCTGCCAGCAAAATGTTTGTCATAACTGGTCCAATTCTTAATTCGAATTCGCTTGTTTTTGGGTTGAAGTATTCAATACCTGTTATATCACTTGGAAGTACATCGGGGGTGAATTGAACGCGAGAAAAACTACCACCAATACTTTTGGAAATGGTTTTCGCCAGTAACGTTTTCCCAGTACCAGGCACGTCTTCGAGTAGTGCATGTCCATCAGCAAGAAGTGAAACGAGCAGTAGATCAATAACATTTTCTTTCCCAACAAACACAGATCCGATGTTTTCTTTCAATTTATTTATCATATGTACCATTCCTTTCATTATAAAAGAGCTAATATTTCTATATTTTAACAAATTATTCAGAAAATTTGTATGGTTTTTTAATTCGAATAAATGGATATTTAATTATTAAATTACTCTTGCATATTTTGGAATATGATTATACAATATCGATATACGATGTATCGTAAGTCGATATATCATAAGGCGATGTATCGGAGGTAGTTATAATGAATGGGAAGGCGCAAAAATATATTCCGTTAACTGAGGCGACATATTACATATTGTTATCACTAGTGAAACCAATGCACGGATATGGAATTATGCAAATGGTAGAAGAGATGACAAATGGGGAAGTAAAGCTCGGTCCTGGTACTTTATACGGGAATACGACGAAATTACTTAAAGAAAAATTAATTGTTGAAGTTGCCTCTACAGATAGAAAGAAGTGCTATGAGTTAACGGCGTTTGGGAGAGAAGTGTTAGAGCTAGAATATAACAGATTGCAGAGATCTGTAAGGAATGGAAATAGTATATTAGGGGAGTGAATGGAAGATGGAGACAAAAAGGGTATTTAAATTTTTTACGGCATGGAATTTAGAAAAAGAAGAAGCTTTTTTACGAAAGATGCATCAGCAAGGTTGGGCATTACAAAAATATAATTTAATGTATACGTTTCAGAAAACTGAGCCAAAAGATGTAATATACAAAGCTGATTTTAGATTGGTTTATAGAGATTCGAAAGAACAACAACAAGAGTATTTCGAAATATACGAAATGTCAGGTTGGAAACGCGTAACAAGTTTCACAAGATGGAATTATTTTTGTAAAGAGGTAGAAGAGGTTAATGAATTGCCTGATATTTACTCAGAAAAAGAGACGAGGATACAAAAACTAAATGAATTATTGCTATTCCTTGTTATTATATCAGCAAGTATATTACCATCAATGTATAACCTATTTTTAAGCCCGATGGAATCAAGATTGCCAATGTGGGCGAAAGTTACGACAGGTCTTTCAGGTTGTATGTGGATGTACTTTTTTATAAGACTCTCTTGGAAAATCAAAAAATTAAAAAGTGAAATATTATAATAAAGAGTGGAGTTTAAAAGAAGTTGATGAGAGGGAAAACCGAGATCAACTTCTTTTGTTT
>NZ_JBNLYC010000263.1:0-4294 GCF_050172015.1 Bacillus sp. GMa5/1
ATTCATAAAATGTTCAATTTATATCCATTGTGAAAAAATTCACAATGGATATAATGAATATATAACCATTGTAGAGGATTGGCGATATAAATCATCTTATCAGATAGAACGGCAATGTTTTTAGTAAGTGGAATCGATTTCATTATACGAATAACAGTGCTTTTCTTTAATTGGGAAAAGGATAAATATGTATAGTCTGTCATTCAATTGAACTTTTGATGAGTAACATATGCGTAATTAAAAACTTACATGGTATTTTTATCATTCGAAAGAACTTTAATTTGATTTCTGTCATGTTCGTTTGCATTGATAATCGTGTTTTTCGAGATAAACGCTTTCCTTATCAATGAGGCAATTCGCAAGTGGAGTTTTACTCCTATTTTGGTTTGACGCAACTCAGTCTATTTATAGTTGATTAGGTTTAGAGTAAGTGTATTTGAAACAACGATTTTCAACGGTATGTTCTTTCTATATTTTGAAAGCGTTTTCTTGCAGTGGGTTATTTTATAAGATTAGGAACCTTTTACCTAAGAAATTATGTGTTTTAAGTAATGATTTGAAAAATGATGAATTGGAGATTCACAAACTCATTTTTAGTAGTAAACAAAATTTTATAAAAGAAGTGAGATTTAAATAGCCTAGGAGGTGGTTTTCTAAAGGATAGGAAAAGTTGGTTTTTAATAGTTAAAGATTGATGAAATGAAGAAGAAAAGTTGTGTTGATTGCGTCAATTCAGAAAAAATTAGGATGAAATATTTAGGAGGTAGAGAGATGGTAGGGATTATCCTAGCAAGTCATGGCCAATTTGCTGAAGGTATTTTACAATCTGGCGCAATGATTTTTGGAGAGCAAGAGAACGTTAAGGCTGTTACCTTAATGCCAAATGAAGGGCCAGGCGATTTGAGAGCAAAAATGGAAGTAGCAGTTGCATCTTTTGATAATCAAGATGAGGTATTATTTTTAGTCGATCTATGGGGCGGTACTCCATTCAATCAAGCTAATGGCTTGTATGAAGAACACAAAGACAATTGGGCAATCGTTGCTGGTTTGAACTTACCAATGTTGATTGAAGCTTATGCATCCCGTTTATCAATTACGTCTGCTCAAGAGATCGCAGCACATATCATTAAAACAGCGAAGGAAGGGGTCAGAATTAAACCTGAAGAGCTGGAACCCAAAGAAAATACTGATATCGCAGTTGCTAAAGATGGAAAATCAAAAGGCAGACTAGCTCCCGGTACAGTAGTTGGTGATGGGAAAATCAAGTTCGTTTTAGTCCGTGTGGATTCTCGTTTATTGCATGGTCAGGTAGCGACTGCCTGGACAAAGTCTACACAACCAAATCGTATTATCGTAGTTTCAGATGCAGTGTCTAAAGACGATCTTCGTAAAAAATTAATCGAACAGGCGGCACCACCAGGGGTTAAGGCCAATGTTATTCCAATCAGCAAAATGATTGAAGTTGAAAAAGATCCCCGTTTTGGTAATACTAATGCACTGGTATTATTTGAAAACCCACTAGATGTCCTGAGAGTTATAGAGGGTGGTGTGGATATTAAAGAAGTTAACGTTGGTTCTATGGCTCATTCAACTGGAAAGGTTGTTGTTAATAAGGTTCTTTCTATGGGAAGAGAAGATGTTGAGGCTTTCGAGAAAATGAAAGCAAAAGGCATTCAGTTTGATGTACGTAAAGTACCTAATGATTCTCGTGCAAACATGGATGATATTCTAAAAAAAGCGAAGGTTGAATTATCGTAGTTACATAGCAAATTTAAATGAAATGGGGGATCATAATGTCTACTATAGAAATAATTTTAGTGATACTAATTGCATTTCTAGCCGGTATGGAAGGAATATTAGATGAATTTCAATTCCATCAACCACTAGTGGCATGTACACTAATCGGTTTAGTAACAGGTAACCTGGAGGCTGGTATTGTTCTTGGCGGTACACTTCAAATGATTGCACTTGGATGGGCAAATATTGGAGCAGCCGTAGCGCCAGATGCTGCATTGGCATCAGTTGCATCAGCGATTATTTTAGTATTAGGCGGACAAGGTGTTAGCGGTGTTGCATCAGCAATTGCAGTAGCGGTACCACTTGCAGTAGCAGGACTTTTCTTAACAATGATTGTTCGTACACTTGCTGTTCCTATTGTACACATGATGGATACGGCAGCTGAAGAAGGAAATATAAAAAAAATTGAAGTGTTACACATCGCTGCGGTGTGTTTACAAGGTATCCGAATTGCAATTCCTGCCGGAGCACTTTTATTTATCCCTGCACAAAGCGTTCAAGGATTCTTGGAATCAATGCCCGCATGGTTAACTGATGGAATGTCTATTGGTGGCGGAATGGTTGTTGCTGTTGGTTATGCATTAGTTATTAATATGATGGCAACAAAAGAAGTATGGCCATTCTTCATTATTGGTTTCGTAATAGCTGCGATTTCTCAATTAACACTGATTGCTCTTGGTGCATTGGGTGTGGCTTTAGCTCTTATTTACTTGAGTCTTTCTAAAATGGGTGGTTCTTCAAATGGTGGTGGAGGTAACTCTGGTGACCCGCTTGACGATATCTTAAACGATTATTAATTCAGGAGGAGGAGAAGACAAATGGCAGAAAAAATTCAATTAACAAAAAGAGATCGTTTAGCCGTTGCATGGCGATCTACATTTATTCAGGGCTCTTGGAACTATGAACGTATGCAAAATGGTGGTTGGGCCTTCTCGATGATTCCGGCGATTAAAAAGTTATATAAATCAAAAGAAGATCGAAAAGCAGCATTAAAACGTCACTTGGAATTCTTCAATACACATCCTTATATTGCTTCACCAATTCTAGGAGTTACATTAGCACTTGAAGAAGAACGTGCTAATGGTGCAGAAGTTGATGATGTGGCAATTCAGGGGGTTAAAGTTGGGATGATGGGTCCTTTAGCCGGTGTTGGTGATCCGGTATTCTGGTTTACTTTACGTCCGATGTTAGGTGCTTTAGGAGCATCATTAGCAATGGGGGGGAATATCCTTGGGCCAATCCTTTTCTTCTTAGCTTGGAATCTGGTTCGTTGGGGATTTATGTGGTATACACAAGAGTTTGGTTATAAAGCCGGTTCTAAAATCACTGATGATCTTTCAGGTGGATTATTACAAGATATTACAAAAGGTGCATCAATCCTTGGCATGTTTGTACTTGCAGCCTTGGTGGAACGGTGGGTATCAATTAAATTCAAGCCAGTTGTATCTGAAGTTCAGTTAGATAAAGGTGCGTATGTTGAGTGGGACAAACTTCCTGGAAATGGTGAAGGGATTCGTCAATCTTTCGAACAAGTAAACTCAGGAATGGCACTGTCACCTACGAAAGTGACCACCTTGCAAGATAACTTAGATCAATTAATTCCTGGTTTAGCTGCATTGCTTCTGACATTCTTCTGCATGTGGTTGCTGAAGAAAAAAGTCAGCCCAATTGTTATTATTCTTTCATTATTCGTAGTTGGGGTAGTTGGTCACGTAATCGGACTTTTATAATTTAAGTTGCTCAAGTATTCAATTCTTAAAATTTATTATTTAGGAATTGTTGAGATTGAAGTATAGGTTAGTAGCCTGTGAATCGATAATAGTTCGTATACAAAAAGTGGCTGGGGATTATTGCTTCAGCCACTTTTTGTATTGATTTAATTGTTTGAAGTTACGAATTATAAATAGGATAAATGAAATGGAGTGGATATGATGGTTCAATCAATTAATACAAAGGTAGATTTAGTAATAGATGCTACCGCTTTTACGGGACTTACGGACTATGGGAAAATTATGATTGGTGATAAAGGGTTTGAATTTTATAATTCTCGTGATACGCGTAAATTTATTCAAATTCCGTGGGAGGAGGTAGATTACGTTATAGCTTCTGTAATGTTTAAGGGGAAATGGATTCCACGTTATGCTATTGAAACCAAGAGAAATGGAATCTTCACCTTTTCTTCTAAGGAACCTAAGAGAGTTCTTCGGGCTATACGAGAATATGTAGATCCAGGTCATATGGCACAATCTCTAAGTTTCTATGATGTTATTAAACGTGGTCTTAAATCGCTAGGTAAAAAAAAATAATAAAATGAAAAGAAGGGGTGTATTTTTTATATAGGAGCTAACATGATTTTGGTGTAAAAATAGATTAACTGATTATGCTTCTTTTTAGAGTCATACTATCAGTATGTTCAAGATTAAGATATTAGTTGTAAGAGCCTTGGGATTTTTGCACCAGAACCGTTTTATACATTAAAGGTTATTTATGTTATTTA
>NZ_JBNLYC010000264.1:0-4291 GCF_050172015.1 Bacillus sp. GMa5/1
TACTATAATAAAATTACAACTATACAACTAGAGGAGGTCTCTATTCCATGAATATGAAAGCTACTGCTTTAACAGCAACTACTGTAGCGATTGCTTCTTTACTTCCTTCTATGGGTGAAACAAATGTACAAAAAGCAAACGCTGAACAATTATCTAATATTAAAACTGGGTATGTCAAAGTCGATCAAGTAGCATTACATACAGAAGATAACGTAAAAAGCACATCAATTGATACAATTCGCTTTAATACAAAAGTGAACATCCTTGAAACAACTAATGAGTGGTATAAAGTATCTGTTCATAATAAAGTAGGTTATGTACAAAAAGATGCTATTTTACTAAAAAACAAACTTCATTCTAATGATCAATACATCGTTAATGCTAATGCATTAAACGTTCGCTCTGAACCTAATTTAGAATCTTCCATTTTAGATGTATTACCAAATGGCAAGTTTATTACCGTTCAAGAAGATCAAGGCGAATGGTATAAAATATCGCATAATGGCCAAACAGGTTACGTACAAAAAGCATTCATCTCTAATGGTTCACAACCCTTAGTAAAAGGAATCACCGTTCAAAATAATACAAAATATACTGTTGCAACACCTAATCTAAATGTACGTAGCAACGCTAGTACAAGTAGCGCTCTACTCGGTTCATTACAAAACGGTACACAAGTACAAGTAGTAGAAACTGTAGGAACTTGGTATAAAATTCGTTTTGGCACAGGATACGGATATGTAGCAAAACACTATGTAGTACAAAATCAACCACAAGCTAAAACAGATCAACCTTCATCAATTCCAGCTGCTTTCAAATTCCCTGCTCAAGGAAGAATTAGCTCAACCTTTGATATACGCTGGGAACAAATGCATTATGGTATAGATATTGCCGCTCCAGGAAACGTCTCTATCCAAGCTGCTGCTGCAGGTAAAGTTGTGAAATCTTATTATTCAGCTAGCTATGGCAATGTTGTTTTCATTGCACATCAAATCAATGGGAAATTATATACAACTGTTTATGCTCATATGAAGGATCGCACTGTACAAGCTGGTGATCAAGTACAAACTGGACAATTAATAGGTCATATGGGAAACACAGGTCATTCATACGGGCAGCATCTTCATTTTGAATTACATAATGGAGAATGGAATTTTGAAAAAACAAATGCAGTAAATCCACTGCCATATTTAGTTAGGTAAATTGTATGCCACGCAATATACCTCTTATAATTGAATACGTAGCCTTTTTAGGTTTAATCTGTTGTTTAATCATTTACAATACAAACATTGTATTTTTATCTATTATTATTGCTTTTGTTGCATTAGAAATTATGATGGAATCATTTCAAGTGCAACTAAAACAAAAAATTGCCCATATTTATAATGCTATTTTTCTTTTGAGTGCTCTCATAACAAATATAATTAGTAATGGCTTTTATTTATCTACTGTATTTCCAGTATTCTTTATGGCTGTTTTATTATTTGTAGCTAGATATATTAATGTCCCTTATAACCAAAAACAAAAACAAGAACAAGAAGCTTAGAAAGAGGAGACACTGTGTACCAATCTTTCAAAGATACTCCAATAAAATACATATTGAATTTGTATAAGAAAGCCAATACTTTTTTTGGTATACAAGGAAGTTATACTGAACAACTTCTCCTATATGGAATGTTTTTTCTTGTCTTAATCACTTTCTCCTTGTTTTACTAACAAAAAAGGATCTCACATAAACTGGAGATCCTTTTTAATTTATATTAATTTTTCATATCGAAAATATTGTTTATCCACAAGCATATTTTTCATAAATAAAGCTCAGATTATATTTTTTCTCTAAGCTCATTCGTTGTTCGTCATCGCACCAATAGAAAAGAATATCATGAATCGTTGCGTAACGCTTATTTTTAAGAAATAGCCTAAAGAATGATGGTAAACAATCATGTAATTGTATAAATATATAATTGCGTAGTGTTTCTTCTTTATATTCAATGCCCTTACAAATATACAGTAATTCTTCACAATAATATGCATGCTGTGGAACTTGTATCATTTCGAAAAATGGCACATAAGATAGTAGCTTTCCAATAAAATGACCATATCGATCCATTACTCCTATCGTCATATGCTC
The DNA here is from genome assembly GCF_050172015.1 of Bacillus sp. GMa5/1. Lineage (NCBI taxonomy): Bacteria > Bacillati > Bacillota > Bacilli > Caryophanales > Bacillaceae > Bacillus > Bacillus sp. GMa5/1. The sequence goes on from NZ_JBNLYC010000264.1 coordinate 2,132, forward strand.
CATCATTTCTTTCATCACATATAAATAATCATCTACATGTGTTGTCTTTAATGGGTCTAAGCGATCAGAAATTTGAGATAATACAGCTCTTTGACATGCTAAAACTGCCTGACTAGGTCCATAATATGATAGGAAATCTGTACACTTACGATATTTCCGTAATAAATCATGTGTATACAAATCATATACAAAAGTATTACAATACATTGCTAAACTCATCATATCACTATTTAATTGCTCTTTTGATAATGATTTCGCTCTCTTGCACATATAAAAGAATGTAAATTCCAATACTTCTTTATGAGATAATAAATGTTTACAATCGGTTATACACTTCTCATTAAATTTAACTCTATCCCAAATTTCAATATCCCTATCTGTCAATTCACCTATACGATATTTAATAATTAAATAATTTAAAGCAACTGATTGCGTCAAAAGATCCCATGTTTCATATTCCAATGAAGTATGAACAAACTCAGCTAATCCTTGCGCTATCATAAAATCATTTGCCTCTTCATACCAACCAATCTCTTGGCATAAGCGAAGAATACGCACTAAAGTTGGAATTTCATCTTTATGAAACTGCGGTAATTTCTTTGCTTTATTCATGCCATATACGATAAATGCCGCTAAATTTTCTTCTTTATAAAATTCTTTCTCTTTCCATACTAATATAGTTCGTTCTTTCCCCTCACCTTTTGGGTGACAAGGTACAAGCAAAGAAAATAATTCAGCGAAATTATTTGGTTCTATATATGTATCTGTAACCAAATTCCAATTTGGATCGCCCTGTACAGCCTTCATATAATTCCCCTTCCCTTTTCATCTATGTAGGAAATATTAATTTATTATCGCACCACTAAAAATTAATATTGTTATATTCGAAATCTATCATAATACTTATATCTATCAGTATATCATCTTTTCTCTTATTAAAAATTAAGAATAACAAATTTTAAAAAAATGTCGAAATTATTAACCGTATCCTTATTATATAATGTCTCAGATACATCACGCTAACATATTAGTTTAATCCATATACGCTAGAATAATGTATCTGAAATTTATATATAATTTAGCTCTTTATGAGTGACCATTAAACTCTCGGTTAATTAAAGTTTCAATTTACTCTGTACGCTCTGAGATTTCACTCAAGGCAAATCCAGCTTGATCATCTGCTGATTCCCTTATAGCTAAATCTCCTAGTGCTAACATGCCAATAAGTTGACCACTATCAACTACTGGTAATCGTCTAATTTGATGCTGTGCCATTAGCTCTGTAGCTTTTTCAATAGAATCATTTGGAGAAACTGAGATAATATTTGTTGTCATTACATTTGTAATTTTATTAGATCCAGGATGTTTTTCAGCAATCCCTCGAACGACTAAATCACGATCAGTAACAAGCCCAACAACTTGCTCATTTTCAACAACAGGAATTAATCCAACTGATTCTTCCTTCATTTTAACAGCTGCCTCATATACATTGTCTAGCGGTGTACAATGTACAATATGGGTACTCATTAAGTCTCTAACTCGTGTCATTATTTATTTCCTCCTTTTTATACATACCATAGCTTTTCCAAAATTCCTTTATTTATTTCTGGAAAGTAACGTAATAAAAAGGATTAACAAAATAAAAAAGAGCCAGCATAATGCTGACTCTTTTTTGTATGACCCGTACGGGATTCGAACCCGTGTTACCGCCGTGAAAGGGCGGTGTCTTAACCACTTGACCAACGGGCCATGGCTCCGCAGGTAGGACTCGAACCTACGACCGATCGGTTAACAGCCGATAGCTCTACCACTGAGCTACTGCGGAATAATATATGGTGGGCCTAAATGGACTCGAACCATCGACCTCACGCTTATCAGGCGTGCGCTCTAACCAGCTGAGCTATAGGCCCATATACTTTACAGGGGCAGTAGGAATCGAACCCACACTGGAGGTTTTGGAGACCTCAGTTCTACCTTTAAACTATGCCCCTAAATGATGCCGGCTAGAGGACTTGAACCCCCAACCTACTGATTACAAGTCAGTTGCTCTACCAATTGAGCTAAGCCGGCATAAAAAAATGGTGGCTCGGGACGGAATCGAACCGCCGACACGAGGATTTTCAGTCCTCTGCTCTACCGACTGAGCTACCGAGCCAACAT
>NZ_JBNLYC010000265.1:0-4272 GCF_050172015.1 Bacillus sp. GMa5/1
GTCCATTGTAGCACGTGTGTAGCCTAAATAACAGGTTTTAACTTAATAAAGGTATAAAAAAGCGAGCCATTCTATTACACTAGATGACTCGCTTTTAATTTGTAAGTTTTACTTTATAAGAAAATAAGAGTAAGTACACCTACGATAATACAATAGAAAGAGAAATATTTTAAATTTCCTTTTGCCATAATGTTCATAAACCATTTTAGTGAAATATACGTCATGATAAATGTTGCGATGAATGCAACGACATATGGTACGAATAATGTGTCTAGATTTGGGTCATTTGCAATGTCTGTAATGCTTAACAATAAGCCACCTAAGCTAACAGGAATGTATAGTAAGAATGAGAAGCGAAGAGCTGTTTCTTGCTTCATACCAAGTAACATTGCTGCTACGATTGTGGCACCAGATCGGCTTATTCCGGGAATCAGTGCGCAAGCTTGTGCTAATCCGACGATGATTGCATCTTTCATAGAAAGGTCGCCATCATTTTTACGACCGCGTAAATTTCTAATAATCCAAAGGCCGACAGCAGTAATAAGAAGGGAAACCCCAACCATCTTCACACCTTTTAAGTACTGATCGATGTAATCTTTAAATAAAACACCAATAACACCTGCTGGAATGGTTGCAATAACAAGATAAATAATAAAGAAGAAATCTGATTTTGCGTCTTCTGCTCTTGTAAATATATAAGAGAGACCATTCTTCGTTAGACGAATTAAATCATTTCTATAAATAAGTAATACAGCTAATAATGAAGCTGAATTAACAAGTAGTTCGAAGCTAAACCCTTCTATTTTTAGTCCTAGCAAATGTTGTGCTAAAACGAGATGACCACTTGAAGAAATCGGAATTGGTTCTGTTAGTCCTTGGAACAGACCGAGAATTAAATATTTTAAAACGTAGTAAAATTGTTCCATAATAACCTCCTTGTTTATTAGTTGAAAGAAACAACTTTTCCATTATAACAAAGATATGGATGAATATTGAAAAGAAATAAATATTCAAAATAAAATAAAAATCCCTTATAGCAGTATAAGGGATTCTTAATTTTAATTAAGAAGTCACTGTTCCTTGAAGACTTTTAGACAATTGAACATCGACTTTTTCAGCATCATGAATATGATTCATAATAGTAGTATTTAATTTATGGAACATTTGTTGTGTGTTAGCAAATTCTCGTAATATGTCATCATTACAAGACTTTTGGTTTTCGATAGCCTTAATAACATTTGTAGCACCATTTTGTAACGTTTGAATCATAACTAAAATATTTTCAATTCTAGCATTTGTATCGGCGCTCATTTCTACACCTTCATCGACTAAATGTAAATTATCTTTTGTGTTATCATATGCTTTTTCAATTTCTTCTTGAATTTTTTTCGTTAAGTTGCCGATGTTTTTTGTACTTTCTGCTGTACTTTCCGCTAGTTTTCTTACTTCATTGGCAACGACAGCGAATCCTTTACCGTGCTCTCCAGCACGTGCGGCTTCAATACTCGCATTTAATGCAAGTAAATTTGTTTGTGCTGCAATGTTTTGAATGACTTCTACAATTTGCTCGATTTCCTTTGAGCGTTCGCTTAGATGATTCATACTATTAGACGTGCGTTGAGATTGTTCACCTAATTTATTAATTACAATAAGTAAGCGGTGAACGGATTCTTTTCCTTCATTAGAGCAGTCAATAATTTCTGCAATAGACTGAATTAAGCTTTGTTCCTTTTGTAACATTTCATTATTTAACTCATTGGAATGTGTCGTACGTGTTGAAACATTTTCGAAACATGAACTTAACTGTTGAACTAAATTTTGAAGTGTATTGTGTTGGTTATTTACAAGTTGATGCTCTTGTACAACGCTTTGTACACGATCGTGGATAGTAGAAATAGTCTCTTGCTTTTCAATATCTTTTTGTTTTAATTCTGCTTCTAATTCTTGTATACGCTCTTCTAATTGAGCAATTGTATGTTGGAGTGATTTTTTTTGAGTAAACATGTATTTATTTCAACCGCCTTCGAAAGTTATATTTTCTCTATATTTGGATTTTAGCATCTTTTGTATTTTTTAAATATAGGAATTGTTAAATATTTAAGAATCTATTACATTTTATTCATAATTCTCTTTTTTTCGTCACGAAAAATAAACTGTATTTAATCGTTTTGTAAACAAACTGTAAAATAAATCATGTATAACTGTATAAGAAGGGAGTCGGATTATGAACTATTTTAAGCGAATCAGCTGTCTAGTATTAGCAGGAATTATCGGTCTTTCTAGTACAGTCGCTGTTAAAGCAGAGTCAAACGACGAGAAACTTAACAACATGCAACAGCAATTGCAACAAAACGATGCAGAAATGCAAAAGAAAGAGCAAGAGAAGCAAGCTGTTAGTAAAGAAATTAAAGGTATCGAAAACGAACTACATAATTTAAATAATACAATTGCAAAAAATAAAGAGGATCAAGCTGCTATTCAACGTAAAATTGATGAAACACATAAGCAGATTGAACAAAAAAAGGAAGAAATTATCGTTTTAGAGGATAAAGTCCTTGCTCGTAAAGATATTATGAGAAAACGTATGGTTTCTGTTCAGAACAGTTCAAATACAAGTTTAGTAGTAGAAGTTGTAGTAGAGTCAAAAAACTTTGCAGACTTCTTACAACGTATGAACGCAGTTTCTACTATTCTAGAAGCTGATAAAGAAATTTTACGTCTACAAGAACAAGATCTTCGTCAAATTGAAGAAGATAAGAAAACAATTGACGAAAAAGAAGCATCTTTAGTAGTAGACAAACAAAAATTAGCAAAAGCGCAAGCTGAACTGCAAGATAACTTGAAAAAACGTCAAGATAACTTACAAACAGTTCAAGCTAAATATAATGAAGTTGCAAGTCAACTTAATTTAGCAGCGGAAGAAAAAGCTAAAATTGAATCAAATATGAAGACAGTACAAGAAACGATTGCTCGTGAGCAAGAAGCAGCAAGAATCGCAGCAGAAGAGCGTGCAAAAGCAGAAGCGGCTGCAAAAGCAGAGCAAGAAGCTTTAGCGAAAGCACAAGCAGAAATTGCTGAAAAGCAAAAGCAGGAAAAAGCTAGTAAACCAGCTGAACCAGTAGCTAATAATAATTCGAAGGTAGAACCTGCAAAACCTGAACCAACTTCTAAGCCAACTGCTGGTGGGAAAGAAATTTATGTAGAAGCTACAGCTTATACAGCTGATCCAGGGGAAAATGGTTATGCACCAGGTCAACAAGTATTTTCTGCATGGGGACACTATAACTTAACTGCAAATCCAGGAATGAAATTAATTGCTGTAGATCCAAATGTTATTCCATTAGGTAAGACTGTAAATGTTGAAGGGTATGGAGTAGCAATTGCAGCCGATACTGGTGGAGCTATTAAGGGGCATAGAATTGATGTTTTAATGCCAGATAAAGGTTCATCAAGTAGTTGGGGCAGAAGAACAGTTAAAGTTACAATTTTAAACTAACACGTAATCCAACTTTACAATACGTAGAGTTGGATTTTTTTATAATAATAATGTTAAGTTGAGTTTACATTTTGTTAAGGATAGCATACAATAATGGTGAGAGGTGGTAAATTTGACCATTTTAAACAGAGTAAAAGAATTAAGAGCTCGTTTTAACTTTACGCAAAGCGTATTAGCAGAAAAGGTTGGAGTAACGAGACAAACAATTGCAGCAATTGAAAAAGGGGATTACGTTCCTTCGTTGTTATTGGCACTTACGATTTGTGATGTGTTTCAGTTAAAGATGGAAGATGTGTTTGTTTTAAATAAGGAGGGGGAAAAGGATGAATAGAATTGTTTTTTCTTATATTATAAATGTACTCTATACTGCACTAGCATGTTGGACATTTGTTGAATTTTATAGTGTTATTACAGAGTTAGCAGATATAATTAAAAACGAGAAATTCCCGTTTGAAGTATGGTTTAATGGAGTACCATTCATTTTATTATTTATTGGAGCAATTATAGTTACAATTTTTTATAGAATTCAAAAGAAAAAATATAAGAATTTATCTTTTTGGATGTATCCATTATTATTTCCACTAGAAGATGAACGTGAAAAAGCGATTACGGATAAAGCTTGTAGAACAACATTTGTATCGTTATGGTTTGTGTTACCTTGTGCAGTTGGATTTTTAACTTTTTCGCCTATTATTAATGAATATCTTCCTGGATACCCATTATATATTCTATTTTCTATTTTCTTTATTCAAATGACAGTATTTCACGTATCACTA
>NZ_JBNLYC010000266.1:0-4271 GCF_050172015.1 Bacillus sp. GMa5/1
TTTCAATCTTTCGAAATTCCAGTTTGTTTTTTAGATTGTAACAAAAATATTCTTTTAGAATTTAAATCCAAAAATGATTCACATTCGTTATATACATCAAAAATAGAACAGTTACATATGCTTTTTCAGAGAAATGATACATATAATTCCCCCATCTTCAGAACTCACGAATATCTAGGGCACTTTATTTTAATTCACATAAAGAGCGATTATATGGTGAACGGTACTGTTATTATTGGGCCCTTGACACATGTAAATTTTTCTACAAGTAAAGCGGATAGTAACCTTAATTTTATTCCAAATTATAAAAGAACAAGAGACCATTATTTTTCATTGTCAGTCAAAGATCAAAATTTCTTTGTAAATATAGCGATATTGTTCTATAACATTCTCTATAAAAAAAATTCAGATGTAAGCACCTTTTCAAATAACAGTGACTCACTTCATATAAGTCATAGCAGCATCTTAAACGAAGATGTATATATTTCAATGCAAAAAGACGAATCCATTTATCATAATTTATATATAGAGCAGCAACTACTTAGTTCTATAGAAGACGGGGATAAAGAAACCGTCCTCAAATATTATTACGAATTCCAACAAGAGACTCTTTCATCTTTATCTTCATTCCATCAATTAAGACGTCATAAAAACATTTGCATTTCATCCATCACGCTCGCTACTAGATATGCGATAAAAGGGGGACTTCCATCTGGGATTGCTTACAAAATTTATGATTTACATATTCAAAGAACAGAAGATTTAAAAGACAAAGAATCTGTTTGGGATTTATTAAAAAATGCTTTTTGTACCTTTGCAGACCGTGTAAAGGCACAAAAAACACAGCAACATTCACAGACTATTGCTATTTGTAAAAACTACATTTTTAAAAATATTTACAATCCAATATCTGTTAAACAACTTGCTAAATTTGCAAATGTGAATTCAGATTATTTATCTATATTATTTAAAAAAGAAGTCGGTATTTCATTAATTGAGTACATTCAACGTGAACGAGTCGAAGAAGCAAAGAAATTATTAACTTTCACCACCTATCCCTTATCAGATATATGCGCTTCGCTTAATTTTAGCGATCAAAGTTATTTCACTAAAATTTTTAAAAAATTCACCAATGAAACACCTGGTAAATACCGAAAATCTCATGTTGTCATTTAGAGTGACACTTCCATTAAAACAAAGTGTTTTCAGTAACTTATCAATGGCAAATTAGAAGTACTCCTATATTCATGAGCTATAGGATTTATACTATTTTCAAATTAAAAAACACGTTACTATTCTTTTATTTTAATGAGAATAGTAACGTGTTTTATATGTAATATAGTTCTGTAGACAGAGTAGTATCCAACTGCAAATTTTTATAAAAGCCAAATGTACCGCTTAACTATTAAAATCTTAATAAGTAAAAAATCCATATTTCGTTTTATTTACTTTCTACTTTATTTCTTTTGAATACTGAACTCTTTTCTTCAAACGAATGATCCCTACTATTATTTTTGTATCTTTCTAAATTTGCGAATCAAAGTGAGTACTGTACCTGCAATAATCATCAATATGCCGATTGCTGCACTGTTAGTTGTACTTACACCCGTCTTTGGAAGCTCCTTATATGTATATTCTTTTTTATCGCTATTACTGTTGTTAGAGATATTACTCTTATTTGCCTTATTAGCAAGGCCATTAGCTTTGCTAGTTTCCTTATCTTTCACTAATACTTTTTGTATTGTATTTACGTCATTACCCATGGAATCTTTGACACTATATATTATTTCATAAGTACCAGCTTTAGTTGTATCTATAGTTCCTTCATACGCTATTTTAGAAGTAAGGTCACCGTCCTCTTTATCAGTAGCTGATACCCCTACCAACGGATCAAATTGATCACCCTCAGTAATTGAAGTTGTAGCAGGTACTTTTAGTATTGGTTTTTCATTTGTAACTTCTTCTCTAACTTTAACCGTTACAGTTTGTTTCGCCGTTACTTCATGACCTTTAGAATCTGTAACCGTGTACGTTAATACGTAAGTACCGACTTTAGATGTATCTACTCCACCAGCAATTTTTACTTTAGAAGTAAGATCGCCGTCTTCTTTATCAATAGCTTTTACTTTTATCATTGGATCGAATGAATCTCCTACATGAATTGTCGCTCCAACAGGCACTGTTAATTTAGGTTCTAAATCTAATATTTCTCCATTTCCCTCTACAATTACAGTCTGTGTAGCCGTTGTAGTTCTCCCTTGGGAATCAACGACCAAGTATTCCACAATGTATGTACCTGGTTTTGAAGTATCTACATCGCCTTTATGCTTTACTTTATTTGTTAAATCACCATCTTCTTTATCAACAGCTTTTACATTTCTCATTGGATCAAACGTATCACCTACACGTAGTGTAATCGTAAACGGCACAGTTAACTCTGGAGCTTGGTTTTCTGCTGTTTTTTCGTTTTCTTTCATTGTTCCGGTAATTTTTGCAGCATCAAAAGCATTTTGGACTGCTTGAACTTCAATTGAGCTCGTTCCATATTTATTAGTTGCCACTTTAAGGCATGCCAATTTCAATTCAGAGAAATTAGAAGTCATGTTTAATTCATCAGTATTTGCATAATAGAAAATATCAAACATTTTATCTTCACCAATACCATTTACATTTACACCGTTATGAGTACCACCTTGTGCAATTAAATACGCAACTTTATTAATAATACTTGAGTTAAAATGAACGCCTCCATAATCCTCTCCATTTAAATCATTATATTTACTATAATCATCGGGATACGGTAGTCCTTCTGAAAAATTAATTGCAGTTGGATTTTTCATATTACGAAAAGTCGCTCCAGTTTGCTCTCCTATTGTCCAGTTAAATTCCCCATTATTTATGTATTTCTCTATAGCCGTTCCCATAATATCCGATAATGCCTCGTTAATTGCCCCAGATTCTCCTGAGAATTCAAGGTTAGATTCACTTGATGTAACTGCGTGTGTAAATTCATGACCGGCTATATCGAACGCTTTTACCATAGGATCTCCATATAAAAGCATACTGATGTTATTAATATTAGTACTAAATGCATTCTCCCAATTTTCAGGATCATTTGTTCCTCCAGAATCCCATGCATGTACAACTGAAACTACTTTTTTTCCTTTATTATCAAAACTATTACGATTATATTTTTCTTTATAAAAATCATATACCTTTGTTGCTAAGAAATGAGCGCTTACCGCCTTTGGATCATTAAATGTTGTTGAAGCGCTAGTTGCTAGTATGCCAGGATAATAACTTTCTTCATTTGTAATATCTCTATAATTTACATCATATGTCTCAATTCCTTGCCCTCTTGTGTAATCAGCAAGCGCATAATTCCCACTGGTCTGTTTAGAAATACCAAATGTACGAGTTACGCCTAAATCATCTTTTCCTGTTCCAGTTAATGATGTGAAATTGCTAGTTTTATTTTCCTTAACGGATTCAACATACTCTTCACTTATTTTCAAACTTGATTCTTGTACCATATCTTTTAATATATCGCCATTATGAGCATTCACTAAATAAGTTCCAGATACATAATTTGGTGTTGTAGCAGCAAATGTAACTTGATATGCATTGCTAGCCTGCCCATGATTTTCATCAACAAAAATAACCGCCTTAACTTCTGGTTCAGAAATAAATTTAATGTCGTTTCCGTACTTTTTATAAATATATTGTTTCGCTTCTTCTTTTGATAAATTAATAGGTTTCTTTAAATCTTCTTGTGTTAAATTTTGTGCGCTAGCTCCTGAAATGCTTTTAATAATACCTTTTTTATCTACGTGAGCAGTTAACTGGTGGCCATACACTTCTTTTCCTTCATATATTTGTTGCATGCGCACAAGTGTAGTTCCATCATAAGAACCACGTTTTTGAAGAACCTTGTAATCTACTCCTGTTTCTGCACTAACTTGTTTTGGAGACAAAGCATGCTCCGTATTTTCCTTAAGTGCATCTTTCACTACATTCTCTGGCGCCTTTTTTGATGGTTGTGTAAGATCACCTGTACGGAACGAATCCTCTTGAATTTCAACTTGCATTTGACCAGGTTCCTCTGCATGACCTACTCCATATGGTGTTACACTTGTTAAAACAAATCCTGTTGTTAATGCAACTATAGCTATTTCTTTTTTATTTCCCATGGTATTTACCTCGTATAAATTTCTATTATTTATATGAAACTGCTAAAATGTATACAATCTATTCCTAACATAAAAAGATGA
>NZ_JBNLYC010000267.1:0-4270 GCF_050172015.1 Bacillus sp. GMa5/1
GTTGGATTTATATTCAATAGGAGAAAAAGATGTAGAATTTTGTCTTACAGTCCCCGTTTACTTTTCATTTCATTACATATAGGCTTTGTGGTGTAAGGGGGACATTGCCTTTACACAAAATCTATAAGGAGGTCATTGTAATGAAACAGATTAAAAAGTTTGCGGGAGTTGCTTTAGCGGGGACGATTGGATTAAGTGGACTACTGTTTTTAGAACCAAGTGTAAGCGTTGCGGAAGCACAGCAAGTGAGAGTGGAAAATTTCAATACAATTGATGTAACGATGAATCTAAATGAATTGTATGTATTAAGTGGCAGAAGTATTGATATTCTTTCTGGAGATAAAGAAGCAATTCAGTTAAATAAATACACAATTAGTTTTAATAAACCTGGGAAGTATGTGATTAAAGTAAATGGCTGTATTTATGATGATGTATATACTTTTATTGTAAATGAGTAGTATATATTCTTAAATTGCGAGATAAAAACAGAAACACCCTATTTGCGATGAGAGTCGTAAATAGGGTGAATTTATTTGTATTAAGCTGTACTTTAAATATGTTCACTAATTTTCTTTTTGTTATGTAAAGTATGTAAAAGTGTTAACAATGTAAATGAAATATACATCTTCACAGTCAAAAAAGTTAAAATATTTCGTTTTAAGGATTATAATGGAGGGAGAAACATAAAAGGGAGTGAATGAACTTGAAACAAGAACTTATTGAAAGATTTACGAGATATGTAAAAATTGATACGCAATCAAATGAAGAAAGCCATACAGTACCAACAACACCAGGACAAATTGAGTTTGGTAAGTTATTAGTGGAAGAGCTAAAAGAAATTGGTTTAACAGAAGTAACGATGGATGATAATGGCTATGTAATGGCAACACTTCCAGCTAATACGGACAAGGATGTTCCTGTAATCGGATTTTTAGCCCACTTAGATACGGCAACAGACTTTACAGGGAAAAACGTCAAACCACAAATTCATGAAAATTTTGATGGTAATGCAATTACGTTAAATGAAGAGCTAAATGTTGTGTTAACACCAGAGCAGTTCCCGGAATTACCATCATATAAAGGACATACCATTATTACAACTGATGGTACAACACTTCTAGGAGCAGATGATAAAGCTGGTCTTACAGAAATTATGGTTGCAATGAACCATTTAATACATAATCCGCAAATTAAGCACGGGAAAATAAGAGTAGCATTTACACCGGATGAAGAAATTGGTCGTGGGCCAGCGCATTTTGATGTAGAAGCGTTTGGTGCATCATTCGCTTATACGATGGATGGAGGTCCATTAGGTGGTTTAGAGTATGAAAGTTTTAATGCTGCAGGTGCTAAGTTAACGTTTAACGGAACGAATACACATCCTGGAACAGCGAAAAATAAAATGCGCAATGCTACTAAACTAGCTATGGAGTTTAACGGGTATTTACCAGTAGAAGAGGCGCCAGAATATACAGAAGGCTATGAGGGATTCTATCATTTACTTTCTTTAAATGGTGATGTTGAGCAAAGTAAAGCGTATTATATTATTCGAGACTTTGATCGTGAAAATTTCGAGGCACGTAAAAATAACGTTAAAAATATTGTGAAGACTATGCAAGAAAAATATGGCGAAGATGCAGTCGTTTTAGAAATGAATGATCAATACTATAACATGCTTGAAAAAATTGAACCGGTAAGAGAAATTGTTGATATTGCATATGAAGCAATGAAAAGTTTAGACATTGAACCAAATATTCATCCGATTCGTGGAGGCACAGATGGATCACAATTATCATATATGGGATTACCGACGCCGAATATTTTCACTGGTGGTGAAAACTATCACGGTAAATTTGAGTATGTTTCGGTAGATACTATGGAAAAAGCTGTTCAAGTTATTGTGGAAATTGCAAGACGTTTTGAGGAGCAAGCTTAAAAAAGAACCAAGTAGTACGAATGTGCTACTTGGTTCTTTTAATATAGTACTCGCCACAAATAAAAAGTCGCATAAGACTCCCAATTAGCCCAGTTTGCCGCGAAATCTTTTATTTCATTTTTAGTCGGTTTATTTTCGGAGCCTGTTATAAATTTAATTGCATTATGCAGACCAACATCATCAATTGGAAAAGCTGAAGGAAATCTTAAACAACGCATTAAAACATAGTTGGCAGTCCATGGTCCTATACCATGGATAGCGGTTAATTGTTTCTCAGCAACCTTTACATCTTGTGTTTGCAGTAAATCCTCTTTTGATAGTTTTCTCTCTGTAATAAGCTTCGCAATACCGATTAAATATTCACATTTTCTAGTCGTCATTTTTAATTGTTGGAGATCTTCTACATGTAGATTTGCAATTGTTTCAGGTAATGGGAATATCCAATGCTTTCTACCGTCCCATTCTACATAACTGCCAAATTGCTCAACTAATCTTCTTTTTAGCGTATAAGCATATGTTAAGTTAATTTGTTGACCGATAATTCCCCAGGAAAGTGCCTCAAATAAGTCTGGAATACCTAAAGTACGAAGGCCATAATATTGTTCAATTGGTCCTTGAAGGAGTAAATCATGTTTAGCTAATGTATAAAAGGGAGCTAAATCAGTAGTTAAATCAAACCATTCTTTTACATAGTTAGCTACAGTTTCACGTATCGATTTTTCAGATGTATATGATTCTTCTAAACAACGTATTTGAATATTGCCATCTGTATTCACACTAATTTCAACTAAAGGATTTACATCTTGAACAGGGATAACTTTATAAATTTTGTTATCTTCAATATGAAACATACATTCATTGTTAGAACGTGATAGATAACGTAAATTTTCTTGGAAACAAAATTCTTTTGGAACTACTATAGATAATGCGCTATTATATTCTGCTGTCATATGAATTCCACCTGTAACTTTTCTAATGTAAGCAATTTTTTCTTCATTTCTAATCCACCCCTAAATCCGGTTAGTTTCCCATTCTTCCCAATAACACGGTGACAAGGAATAGTAATAAGGAGAGGGTTAGCAGCAATAGCAGAAGCAACGGCGCGCACAGCTTTAGGTTTTTGAATTCTTTCAGCAATTTCTGTATAAGAATATGTCTTTCCATAAGGAATTTCACGTACCGTATTCCAAACAGATAATTGAAAATTAGTTCCATAAGCATCGATAGGAAATGTAAAAGTTTCTCGCTTATTTTCTAAATACTCGATAACTTCTTGCGTATATATTTGCAAGTAATCTGGACTATGAATCAATATATGTTGGGGCAGTTTTTTTCTAGCCCATATATTTAATTCTTCAAAGTTTTCGTCTTGTGATCCAATGAAACATAGTCCATTTTCAGTTGCAGCAATATGAAATCGCCAATTTTTATGTGTAAGTAGCGTCCAATATATATAATTATTTTTGTAGGAATTCATTATCGTATCCCTCTTTCATTTCGTTCTTTTTTCGATATTCAGTAGGAGTAAATCCGGTTTTCTTTTTAAATAAAGTTGCGAAATACTCTGGGTTTTCTATCCCGACAGCAGTACTAATTTCTTTAATAGATTGATTTGTGTGTAAAAGGTATTTGGTTGCTTTAAGAACCCTGAATTGTTGTATATATTCTATAGGAGTTAGCCCTATTATTCTTTTGAAAGTACGCTGTAAATGAAAAGGGCTACCGTGACACATTTCCGCAAGCATGTCGAGAGTTAAGGATTTGTCATAATGCTTTTCGATATAGTCTTTAATTTGTTCTACCCACTCTTCATTAGGTAAAGTGATCCCATTTGGCTTACAACGTTTGCACGGGCGAAAGTTTTCGCTTAATGCTTGCTCTGCATGATGAAAAATTCGTACATTGTTTCTATTCGGTATTCTTGATTTGCATGATGGCCTGCAAAAAATTCCAGTTGATTTCACAGCATAAAAGAATTTGCTATCATAGGAAGAATCGTTATGAATAATTGCTTGCCAATACTCATTTGTTAATATAACTCCTTCATTGTGCAAAGAACATCACCTCTGAAATTAGTATAACCTGAATAAAGTGCGTATGTATGTATTCATAAATGTAAGAGCAAGATTACAAAGGTGAAAATATCGGATGGCGTTTAGATTATTTTGTTGTTTCGGAAAGAATGAAAGACCAAATAACAGAAGCGAAAATTAATAGTGAAGTGATGGGATCAGACCATTGTCCAGTTGAATTGCATATAAATTTCTAAAAAAAGAAGTATCTCCCTAATATTAGGGAGATACTTCTTTTTTTAATTCAGTTTGTTAAAATTTT
>NZ_JBNLYC010000268.1:0-4262 GCF_050172015.1 Bacillus sp. GMa5/1
GTAATGGTGGTCTTTTTTAAATTGGTAAGATTGTACTAGGTTGAGCAAAAAAATGGAACCGAAAAAGTTATTTCTAATGAGGATAGCCTTCTTATGATGAAGTTTCATTCAGTGAATCTGCAAGCAAACATAAAAGAAGGAAAAAATTACGATTTTACTTTACGTGGATATAGAGTACCTATACTTTCATGGTTTCAAAATTTAGATGGTGCCGAACCACAAAATTAGCACTATTCTTTAATAAAAAATCCTACTCATTTTTTAATGAGTAGGATTTTTTATTAAAGAGCTATTTCGTATTAATTTGTGCCATCATTTAATATGCTATTTTTAAATGATTTCCAGATTTGATGACTAATTATCTAAATTTCTAAACTCTATACAGCACTATCAATTAAACAATTATTAAATATATCTTCTATCTAAAACATCGTATTATCATTAGCTGCTTCACTTGGAATCTCTTGAATTACATCCCAGTGTTCGACAATCTTTCCATCCTTGATACGAAATATATCCACTATAGCAACTCCCTTATCTTGAGAATTAGTACGAGAATGTACATGAAGAGCAACTGTATCCCCTTCAGCTACTACACGTTTAATCTCTGCAGAGGAATTAGGATTTTTAACAAAATCCTCCTTAAAGAAATCCATGAAGGCTTTTCGTCCATCAGCAACAAAAGGATTATGTTGCTTATAATCTTCGCTAACATATTTAGGGATAATATCGATATTATGTTTGTTAAAAACTTCATTATAGAAATCAACTACCATCTTTTTATTCTTTTCATTTTCTTTTACTTCTTTTGATACAGAAGCGACATTCTCGCTCTTAATTGAGTTACCTTTGTTATTACCGTTGGAAGCTTGATATACCAAAGTCGAAACTACTCCTAAAATAAATACAGAAATAATTGTTATGATTAAACTTTTCTCTAATTTCATATATACCTACCTCTTCTACTTAAATAAGTTTTCTTCTATAAAAAGCTTGAAGAAGGAGAAACCTTCCCCAAAATGTAATGTCAGGGGTAATGTTAGGAATTTCATTTATCCTAACCTCCCCCTATACAAGGCATATTAGAAACGATCAATTCTAACTTAATACCTCATTAACAGTTGCACTGTCCACAATTTGAATAAACTTCTTAACCTTATCGTTCTCATCAAACTTATAAAGGTGACAAAAATCTGCTACAAATGACTTCCCTGTAGCTTTATATGTTCCACTATATTTTCCATAAACGATAACAGTATTGTTATTAAAAGCATAAATTTCATCTTTAGCGCTATAGTCATCCCATTCTGTGCCAAGACGTTCATGTACGTTTTTCACTACTTCATCTGGACCTATATAAGTACCTGCATATGGAAACCCAGCAGCTTCTGTCCAAGATACATTTTCACTTAAATACGTTTTGAACGCATCCAATTTCCCTTCGCCAGTTAACACATACGTTTCATGTAATAATTTTTGATATTTATTCATATCATTAACCCCAAGGCATTTCTTTTGTTACAACTTTTGCACTTAATTCTAATACACCTTTATTTGCATAGCCTGGATATGCTGCTTCAAGTTTTGCCACAAAATCTTTTGAAGTTCCACTTTCCTCAGAAGCTTGAACCGCCGTTCTTAGATAATCCATTGTCGCAGTAAGTGCTTGATTATTTAGGGATTTTTCGATTGATCCATGGCTAGGCACAATTATGTCAGCATGTAATGCTTGTAATACTTTCAAGTTCTCAATCCATGCCTCCATATCCGCTTTTGAGCTAGTATCCGCTAAGAATACATGTATTTCGTTAAATACATCGATACCACCAATTAATACTTTTAGTTCTTTATTAAATAGGCTAGTTCTGTAATGATCTAAGCCTACTAGTTCAAATGTTAACCCCTGAAAATCAATCGCTTTTTCTTTAAATACTTGAGGTAATACCACGTTACTTGGTGCATTTTCTCCAAGGACGTCTTTCCAAACTTTTAATTTCCCTAAGACAGAATGAACGATATGTTCAACAGTAGACTCTGTTGCATACGCTATAGCTTCTGGGTAAACGGCTTTAATGCTCTCTAATCCAAAGTAGTAGTCTGGATCCCCATGAATAATAAAGATTTTATCTAGAGATAAGTTGTTTTTTTTCAGATACTCAACAATTTCTTTCGAATCAGATTGAGTAAATTTTGAGTTTATTAAAAATGCATGTCCTGCTTTCTCAACTAATGTTGCTGTGACCATAAAGCTTTTTTCGTCCGAACTAAACACCGTTAATTTCACATCTTTTTGATTTGTATCGATTGTTTTAAACATAGTATGTTATTCTCCTTTTGTTAAAGTTATTAACTAATTATCATATTTTTATCTTGTTCCGATAAAATCTCCCACTCCCATTTATCTGAAAGTGTAATAGGACTAGCGAATATTCCGGAGATCAATGTCAGGTGGCCTAAGATAACGTGTTTGCTACTATATCCTAAATTTTCTTAATATAAATTTTTAAAACGCGCTTCAATTTTATCCGGTGTCATTACGCCACCACCAATAGGAATAATTTGATTATCCTTTTGTAAAAGTAAGGAAGGATAGCTATTAACACCAAGCTGTCGAACTTTATTGAAATCATTTTGGACATCTATTATTGTTTCTTGAGCGTTTAAACGTTCTAATACTTGTTCAGGGTCCAAACCATGCTCGATTGCAATCTTGCGATATGTTTCAGGATCACTCAGACTTTGTCCCTCATAATAAAACGCTTTTTGCATAGCCGAAGTGAATTCTAATAAACGGTCTGGCGCTAATGAGCGTAAAGCTGAAAAGCCAATTGCAGCATCTTTCGAATTCATTTTAAAAGTCCCTTCCTCCACCAATTTTTGATATGAAGGACCAAATTCAGCACCTGTAAGTTGATTAATTCTTTTATTTCCTTCTTCTATATATGAGAAGTTTTTCATTGGTAAATTATCTAAAAATAACCCTCCACATAAAACCGTTAATGGTACTTCAGTGTGGTTTTTGTAAAATCCTTTAATACTTTCTGAAAAACCATAGCACCATCCACAATATGCATCCCATACGTAAATAAGATTATCTTGTTTCGTCTCCATTTAAATCTCCTACCTTTTTTTATTATCCAGCTCAACTAAATTTTTGGTTTATATAGGTACATCTTTTTATACCTTGTTCTTTTTTAGATACCTTACTATATTTCCCAAAAACTAATATTTCCAAAGAAAGATCCACCAAGGTTTTTAACAAAAGATAACATTGCACCTTATTGCCCCGTAACAGAAAATACTAAAGCTTGGAATATGCATTGATTTGAATGTGTTAGTAACTTTCTACACCGGGTGGCAACGTATGGACCACCATCCTTAATTAAATATATAAATCATATTTTTAGCAGATATTAGTTGTAACTAAATTAATTACATCTTTATGTAACCATTTTAGTTACAACTAATATAGAAGTCAATTCTTTTTTTCGAAAACATTAAATTTCTACATTATAACGAAATTCTGTGTTAACTTGTAAAAAAAAAAGAGGAGCCATCTCCTCTTCATAAATAAACACTATTTAATTTGTTCCTTATACTCATGGTTAACAACTACATACCACTTTCCTGTATCAAATTTTTCTTTATTAATCACGTAAACTTTACTTTCTCTCATTACCTCCCCTGGTTTTAATCCCTTAGTAATAGTAGAGGTCTCGGCTTTTTCAACCGCATAACTACTAGCTGCCAACACATCACTTTGGTAAGCATTATCATTTTCATCCACTAAATCCACTGATGGTAAAACGGCTAATTTCATCGGTTCGTTTGTGATATTTTTCCCTTCTGCTTCTACAACAATAAAGACATGTCCATCTTCAGGCTTTTGGAATCCTATACTTTCTTTACCAACCTTATCCCTTTCTACAACTCTTTTTACAGTTACATCAAATTTAGGTGTATGAAAATCCTTGTTTACAGCATACTCTTTTTCTTTTATTTTTGATTTCTCTTTTGTTTGTTCTGTATTTTTCTGCTTTGTATTCTCTTTCGTTTTCGCCTCATCGGTTGTTTGCACTTTCTTTTCTTCTTGTTTAGAATTGGTTTCTTTAGATTCTGAAGAAGTTTTGTCGGATGTATTGCCGCAACCAGATAAATTGAATACTAAAGCGCCACCTAAAATACATGTAGTAAATTTTTTCAACATCTCTTTTTATCCCCCAATAACACGATATGTAAATTTCTTACTTATCATAGCAAAA
>NZ_JBNLYC010000269.1:0-4213 GCF_050172015.1 Bacillus sp. GMa5/1
ATCCCTATATTGCTATTATATTAGCGAAAGCAATATATTGGGGGGACAAAAATGAAATTGAAATTAACATCTAAATTGGAAAGATTAAGAACAAGTAAAAAGGGGATTGGTGCTTGTGTTTTGGCTGCAGGCATGACGGCAATCACAATGACTCCTCAAAGTGCGTATGCACATGGGTTTGTTGAAAAGCCGAGTAGTCGTGCTGCTTTATGTAGTCAGAATTATGGGGCATTAAATTTAAATTGTGGAAATGTAATGTATGAACCTCAAAGTCTAGAAGCACCTAAAGGATTTCCAGATAGTGGACCGATTGATGGGGAAATTGCTTCGGCAGGAGGATTGTTTGGAGGTATTCTTGACCAACAAACATCAAATCGTTGGTTCAAAAACACAATTAAAGGTGGAGTAAATACATTTACATGGAAATATACAGCGCCACATTCTACAAGTAAATGGCATTATTACATTACCAAAAAAGGATGGGATCCTAACAAACCATTAACACGTGCTGAATTAGAACCAATCGGAACTGTGAAACATGACGGTTCGGCCGCATCAAATAATTTAACACATACAATTAATGTACCAACTGATCGTAATGGTTATCATGTTATTTTAGCTGTATGGGATGTAGCAGATACGTCAAACGCTTTTTATAATGTAGTTGATGTAAATTTAGTAAATAATGAAACTCCTGATACAGTAGCTCCAAGTCAACCAACTGAATTAAATGCCTCTAAAGTTTCTGCCAATAGTGTTGAAATAACATGGAAGGCCTCCACTGATAATATAGGTGTAAAAGAATATCAAGTGTTACGTAATGGAGAAGTAATTGATACGGTATCAGGTACAACTTTTATTGATAAAAAATTAAAAGCAGATACGGAATATACTTATACAATAAAGGCATTAGACTCTGCTGGAAACATATCAAAAGAAAGTGAAAAACTGAAGGTTAAGACAACACATACAATCCCAGATATAGAGGCTCCAACTCAACCAAAAGGATTACATAGTATGGGTACAACAGCGACAACTGTTGATTTAATGTGGAGTCCGTCAGAAGATAATGTAGGTGTTGACCATTATATTGTATATAGAGAAAGCGCTGGGGTTATGAATAAAATTGGGACGGCGGCTAATACATCTTTTATGGATAAAGATTTGAAGGCTAATACATCGTATAAATATGTAGTGACGGCGGTTGATTTAGCTGGAAATGAATCTAGTAGAAGTGATGTTTTGAATGTAACAACAAAGTTAGAGGATTCCGCATATGAAAAATGGGATGCAAGAAAAGCATATACTAAAGGTGATAGAGTAGTACATGAGGGGAAAGTGTACGAAGCGGTTCAAAATCATCAAGGAAATGGCGACTCAAATTGGATTTTTGCTTTATCGCTTTGGAAGCCAGTTTTGAATAAATGATAAGCTGAAAAAGGTAGTTAACAATTTTGGATTGCTCTTTAAAAAGTAAGGGTCGTTCCAAGCATGAATTATCTAATGGTTTAAATGGTATATTAATAAATTTAATCATCATCCTAATGTTAACGAATTAAAATCAAAAAAGAATCCGAATGGTATTCCATCAAAAAGGAATTCCATTTGGATTCTTTATTTTCTAATTTGTAATAGCATATATTTTCACTGTGAATTTGCTAGTGGCACCAATTGGACTTGCAATATAATATTTAGTATTTGTGTAAGCTTCAGTCCTAGATTCATGTGAAATATTTTTCCAACGAGTAGAATCTATTCCTAGGGAAACATCAATCATTACATTGAAAGAAATAGTAGAAGGATAATCTTTTTCTGAAGGCTCAATAACCCATTTTAATTCTTTGGTACCTACAGGTAAACTATCAATTTTAAAGTTTTGGCTGGATCGATTTTGTTGCCCTGATAAAGGACTAGATTCAGATGATATTTGTGAAATTAATATTTCTTTTTCATTTGAATGTATACCATTTAATTTAATGATACTATCAATTAAACCTGGACCGGGAAAATCAGCTGCGATGATACCAGAATGTTTAATTGCGCCTTGTTGTAAGAGTTCGGTCCCAAGTGTATTCATCCCCCCATAGTATACTTGTCCGTTTCTATCGCGAGGGAAATCACTCCACGCATTAGTGGAATTCGTTTGAATCAATTTAGGACTACTGTCAGTATTTCTGCTCTCTTTTCCGCTTGCAACAAACCAAGGATATACATTATTTAAAAATGCGGCTGCGCCTCCCGTACCACTAAAATGGTTGAGATAAATTTTTTCATTATTAAAATTAGTATTTGTATTTTGTAGATGGTTTTTTATCGCAATCCATTTTGTATATATTTCGTCTGGTCCGCTTCCAATTTCAAATTTATCTTGTATATTCAAACCTTCGTAATCAATCCCGTACAATTGAGCGGATGTAAAGTTTTGTAAGATTACAATTTTCCCGCGGGTATCTCCTAAAGTAGGGTTATTTCTATCTGAAGTTGGTACGGAATTAGGATCCCAAAAATATGAAGCATTAACGTTTTTATATTTTAAAAATATCTCCTCAAATGATAGAGATCCACTTTCAGGAGTAGTTTCTTCTTTTAAGCGCATTAATATTGTTTCTGTTGGATGATCTTTTAAAAATTGAATGGTCTCTTTTAACACATCTTCAAACACAGCTTTTTGATTTACAACGCCATGATACATTGCAAAAGAATCTTTTACACGTTTAACACGCATATCTACATATCGAATTCCGGAATTTAATTGTTGGGATAAACTCATAGTTTGATTTCTTGTCAAATTTTCATCAAGAAAACTCGCTCCATGTAAAGCCATCGTACCGTGAGTCCCTGGAATAGATATTTCACTTATTTTTGTTGAATCTTCTATTTTCGACATCCACGATGGATTTTGATACCCTATATTGGATTCATAGGAGTAACCTGGATGACTATCAGCTAAAATAGTAGATGGTCTATTTAAACTTGCTAGTGTAATACAAGTAAGGATGCTAATTTTAAAGAAATTTCTCATTTTTATTTTGTTCATTTTTTCTCTCCTGACCTTTAAACAATTGTTAGATGATTTTTTACTATATTTATTGTTTTTCATTCTTAAGATAATAAATTTTTGTATTTAAAAATAATTAACAATAGGGGGGAGTAAGTTATTTGAGACTTTAATAATTTTTTATTATAAATTGTCCCTAATAGTCAAACGGATTCTTGAAAACTCGAAGTATAGCCTCCAAAAAACAACTGTTTATCGTATTGAATACAAACAAAACAGAAGTCCTAAAAAAGACTTCTATTTTGTGACATATAATGAATGATAAGGTGGTAAACAAATCAAGATAATGTGATTGAGTGGTAAAAATTTATTAATAGCTGTTTTAGAATCTCTTATAACAAGGCTGATTACAAAAAGCGGATCTCTACACTGCTAATAAAAATTGAAAAATTCTACTCATTAAAACTTAGACTAACTACAGTTGCAATTGATTGAGCTGCATGTTCCCAGCTTCCATCTATAACTTTACCAATCTGCTGACCAAGTGCATTTAAATCATTTGGATTAACTGGAATTCCATTATACGCAGCAAGAATTGATAAAAGTGGAGCAGCAAATGGTGTCCAACCACCTCTATCAATATTAAATACAGGTTTATCTAGTACCTTTCCATCTTGTACTGTAAACTCATAATAAAATTGATCATCTGGACGAAAACTTAAATGGTGAGAGATTTGCCCCTTAACATATTTTTTTCCTGCACCTAGATTTACTACTTCTATTTCTTTTACATTAAATTCATGTTCAAATACTTTGATTTTTTTGACTTCTGGACCATTTAAGGCAGCTTGAACGGCTGTTTCCAAATTGTTTTGTGCAAAAGGTTGAATACTTAATTGTGCCTCTTTTGGTTGAATAGGAGCCTCCTTTTCTGCAGCAAACACCGAGGTAGTAGGTAGTGCACCTGTAGCTAACGTAGCTGCAAGTGCTGTTGTCATAATGATTTTTCGTTTCATCTTCATAGTTTTCCTTCCTCTCTTAAAGTTATGATATATAATTTTTTAAGATTGACACGGTACAATTTTTTTCATAATGCACGCAAAAAACTAGTTTAAGAACTATGTGAAAAAACGTGTCGGAAAATTAAAATTAATTATATATGTATTTTAAATGATATCTATCTACGCATATTTTTTCAATTTTTCGATAAATTAA
>NZ_JBNLYC010000270.1:0-4250 GCF_050172015.1 Bacillus sp. GMa5/1
GGAGTATCTTAAAATACGAAATAATAGGAATTGCATAAGTGATAAATGATATAACTTCTTACTTTGCATATATCAGAATACTTGTCGAAATACTTATGCAAAATGAAATTGAGGGAAGGAAATATATGAAATTATTTTGTATCCATTATGCTGGTGGATCAGCTAAGGTATTTCAGTCAATGGTAAAACTGTTAAACAATAAATTAGAAGTTATTCCATTGGAACTTCCAGGTCGTGGAAAACGCTTCTTAAAAGAATTGATATACGATTTTGAGAAAGGTTGCCAAGATTTAATTACTATGATTAAGCAACACTTGAGTTACAAAAATGAGGAGTTTTCCTTGTTTGGCCATAGTATGGGAAGTTTATTGAGTTTTGAACTTGCACATCTACTGGAAAGTCAAGGGTTTTCAGTAAAACATGTATTCTTAACAGGAACTCGACTTCCTTATCAGTATGAAAATGATTCACTAGTAGATGTAAGTAAGAGTAATGATGAAGTTATAAAAAAGATTAAAGCATTAGGGGGAACTCCCAATGAAGTAATAGAAAATCCATACTTTTCTAAAATCTATCTTCCTATTATTAAAGCAGACTTGCATATGATAGGCTCATATAGGTACCGAAAGATTAGAGAAAGGTTAAATACTCCAATTACAATAATTAATGGCACAGAGGATCCTCTGACTAACAATGAATGGGATAAGTGGTCAGAATTAACGCGTAAGGAAGTGCAGGTTATGACAGTAGAAGGAGGGCACTTCTTTATAAATGAGCAACAGGAATTTTTGGCTAAACAAATTAGTTTACAACTTAAACAAGATCAATTAATGCATATTTAGATGAAAAGTAGGAGGTAAAATGAATAAACAATATCTTGAGGAATTAAAACAATTTGTAGAGTTGCATATTAAATCCCAGAATTTAAAGCATACGTTTCCATCAGAAGTACTCAATCGAATTTCTTCATATGATACAGAAACAGAAGGTTCATGGGAATATGAATGGTTACAAGAAGGGAATAGAGTGTTAAAGCAAGATAAGCTAGAAGCCATACAATGTTTTAACTTCGCACGATTTCCCTATGTTGGTAATGGGACACAACAGAAAGTATATGATAGTTTACTAGAGAATTTTAACACTTATGTATCTCATACAGATATTAGACAGAAATGTTTACAACTTAAAAGTGGAAAAATTAAAGTATATACTTCAAATCTTGATAAAGAAAAGCCTTTATTAATTGTAATGGGCGGTATCGTTTCCATTAAAGAACAATGGTATAAGTTCTTAGAGGTAGGACCAAAGTTAGGATTTTCAGTTATTGTTACGGAATTTCCTAAAGTAGGAGAAAATACAATCCCTTTTAGAGTGGACTCGTATAGGATGATTCAAGAAATATTAGACCATTTTCAAAATGAGGCGGATGTTAATCATACATATTATGTCGGTATGAGCTTTGGTGGACAATTAGGAATACAATGTGCTTTGCAAGATAGTAGAATAAAAGGAATTGTAACAGTAGGTGCTCCTTTATATGAATTCTACCATCTGAAGGATCAAGATTGGCTTAATATTCCTTCTGTTACTAGAAAGACATTAAGTTATGTATGTGGATTGACAGAAGATGAGTTAAGAAAAGAACTTGGAAATTTTCGTATAGATGTAAACGCTCTTAATAGATTGAAAATTCCTATAACTTATGTGTTTAGTTTACAGGATGAAATCATTCCAATTACAGAATTGACATTTATTAAGCAGTATATTAATAATTTGGATCTTATTACATTTGATGATGTTCATGGTTCACCAAATTACATGGGACAAATCCAACAATTAATCCCAGCGAAAGTAATACAGCAATATCAAAATAATCAACATGCCATACAAGTGGAGAATCATATTTAGGGAGGGATAAAGTTTGGCACGGAATAGAGTTGTAGTGACAGGTATCGGAATACTTTCATCCGTAGGACATAATAAACAAGAAGTAATGGACCAAATGAAAAAAGGAAAAACAGGGGTTGATACCCTCAAAAAGTTTGACACAGAGAAGTTTATTAGTCAAATAGGTGCTGAAGTAAAAGATTATAATGCAGCAGACTATTTTAATCGGGAAGAAATCGAAAAGTATGATCCTTGTGCGCAGTATGCGGTCATTTCGATAAAAGAAGCTTTACAGGAAAGTATGGTGATGAATCAAACTTCTTCTAATAGGATTGGACTAGCTTTGGGCACTTGTAACGGAGGTGTGAACTCCCTAGAAGAACAAGAGACAATTGAATCATTGGATTTAGAACAAACAAAAAAATATCCGTTTTTTAATCAAGCAGACCATGTTGCTCAATATTTTAACTTAGGTGGACCTGTAGTAACTATTAATACAGCTTGTGCAGCTAGTGGAAATGCAATTGGTTTTGGTTTTGAAATGGTACAAAAAGGGTATGCAGATGTAATGATTGCAGGGGGATCAGATTCTATGTCCTCATCAGTTTATGCTGGTTTTAATGCGCTACGTGCATTAAATTCGGTTCCATGTTCTCCATACAATACTTCATATGGACTTAGTCTAGGAGAAGGAGCAGCTTTTGTAGTATTAGAAACATTAGATCGTGCATTAGCGAGAAACGCAAAGATCTATGCAGAAGTATGTGGGTATGGACTTAGTAGTGATGCATATCATGAAACAGCTCCGCATCCAGAAGGCGAGGGGATTAAAAATGCTGTTACCCGTGCATTAAAACAGGCTTCTTTGCAACCTGATCAAATTGAGTATATTAATACGCATGGAACAGGAACAAAAGCCAATGATACTGCGGAATTATCTGGATTGGAAAGAGTTTTTGGAGTTGAGAAATTCAAAGAAATTCCAATTAGTTCAAGTAAGGCTTATTTTGGGCATAATTTAGGAGCGGCAGCATCTATAGAATATGTTACATCTATACTCTTAATGCAGGAAGATCTATTGCCAGCTACAATTAACTTCCAGGAAAAGCGAGAAGGTTGTGAAAATGCGAATCTAATCACTAATGAGATGAAAAAGAAAAAAACGACTTATTTCTTGTGTAACAACTCTGCTTTTGGTGGGCATAATGCATCCATTGTATCAAAAAATTGGAAACACTATACCGAGAATGGACAAGCGGTATCATCAGCTGATACAGATAATAGAGTCTTTGTTACTGGCTTAGGGAATTGTAATACAATATATGCTAAAAAAGAAACTAGTATGATAGAACAGTTGATTTCAGAAGATGATATTCCGACTAAATTAGATTTTAGTCTTAAAGAATATAATAAAGATTTATATGAAAGAAGAATGAATTCATTGGCGCAATATAGTATTGCTGCTACTGATCAAGCCTTTAAAGATGCAGAGATACAAATCCCTCTAGAAAAGGAAGATATTGCTTTTATTTATGGAACAGCTAGGGGTAGTTTGCAAAGTTCTGAAAAGTATTTTCAATCTATTCTGAAAAAAGGGCCGGAATATGCTAGTAGCATTTATTTTCCTGACATGGTGTTAAATTCAGTTGCAGGAAAAGTTGCGAAGAAATTTAATATTCGCGGGTTCAGTAGTTCCATTAGTACAGGTGGGAATGATGGTCTTTTTGGGGCAGTATATGGTTATGAATTCATAAAGGATAATGATCATGCAAAATGTCTTATTGGATCAGGTGATGAGTTGTCTGATTTATCAGCTGAAATAGATAAGTCACTTGGATTGAATGAAAGTGTGTATCCAATTGCTGAGGGAAGTAGTTGTCTTGTGCTATCTAATGATTTAGATGAAAAAGCAGCTTATGCAGAAATTCTAGGGGCAGGCTTAACTTTTGGGAGTGATGCAACTAGTTTGAAACAGGCAATTGATAGCGCCTTAGAAAAAGCAGCTGTCCCTATTGGAGAAATTGATTTTATTTTCCACAATTCAAATGGTCTATCTAAGGACATAGATATCTATGAAAATTTATTTAATGAATTGAACGTTGCGGATCATGTATTCAAGCACTGCTTTAATTCAAAAGGATATTTAGAGTCTACTAGCTCATTAAATCATTTATATATCGCGGCTGAACTATTTGGTGGAAAAATCAAGGATGTAGAAGCTGTGAGTCAATATTTTAATCAAGACGTTACAAAGTTATCGAAAGGTCTAATTGTGAGTACCTCTTTAAATGGTAATAATGCTGCTGTTGTAGTAAGCAAAGTCAAATAAGCATTTATTACCCTTGATAGAGTGATATGAATTT
>NZ_JBNLYC010000271.1:0-4157 GCF_050172015.1 Bacillus sp. GMa5/1
ATGGGACAACTTGTTGATATGAATGGATTTAGTGATAATTGAAAGGTTATTGTACAAGTTATTAATTATGGAGACATCATTCCAGAAGATTTAATCCATCTTTTCAATATGCTTTATATAAAAACCACAACATAACATATAATAAAAAACGGCGAACCCTCCACCTAGGAGAATCCACCATCACAAATAACTGATTATTTCACACCTAGTTTTTTTGCTTTCTTAGGGATCCCGTCTTCCAGCACTTCCTCCCAAGCTGTTACACCTTTTTATCTAAATGATATACACGTAGGAATGCTTCTTTACGAAGATTCTTTTGTGCGATAAATTCTAACTCTTTTTCTTTACCTTCCTTATCAAAACCCGATAATGTATATTCATACTCCTTTCCCATCACTTTACCATCCATAGATTTTGAAACTCCTCCTTTTCCATCCATATTAATTTGAACGTAATATTCATCTTTACCCATACGGTTGATATCACACCCAACTAAAACACTTGCAAATACAACTTCCTTATTTTTTACGTACCTGTATATTTTTATCTTGTTACTCACTTTTATTTTTCTTTCTTAACTAACTTATTTAAGATAATCTCATATAAATTACTTAACGAATTAATGCTATTTGCGACATAAAAAAAGAGAGGCGTCTGCCCCCTCTTAGAAGTGAAATTCAACTTGCTGTTCTTTTGTAATTGTCTCATCCCCCTCAGGATTAACTGTGTCGCTAAAGAGTAACTTAGCTGATATAATCTCCTCAAGCTTACTCTTAATGAATAGACCTACGCTACCTTCTTTCTTCACCTTCCCATAGAATTTGTTAGCATTCTCATCTTTCTCCTAACTAAGATCTTTTACTTTTACTAATTTCATATGAGAAATTCCCTCCAAATGTACACACTAAGAATGAGATTTGATAGAAGATACTTGTCTACATTTTGACTTTTCCTATTAAAACTGGAATATTTGGTCAAATGTATTAAACACGCAAATAACTTGATATCGTATCTCATGATTTTAATAATGATTCTGTTTTTCATTATAGTAAGGTTGTTTATCTCATATTGAATTACCTTTCATTTTTCTTACAAGTTCGCAATATTTTTGAAAATACAGTCTATAAAGCCGAGAATTATTATTTTTTGAGAGATAGCATTGAGGAGTTTTTCATATGCACTGTACTATACGGTACTAGATTCCCGTACAGATTTCATTTACAATTCATTGTATTTTCTTTACCATTTACCAAGTTAAAATGGAACAAATTTATTACTTAGAGTGTCTATTATGTGTATCCCTAAAAATATGAAAGGACTTATTATTCCCCAAAGTAAAGTGATGTAAAAAAGTGTGTATTGAGATACTTCATTTAAATGTTACGAGTTTAATACTTTCACAGGTAAACTATAAAAAAAGAAACACCCTAAACAGCAACTGTTCATTCATATAAACGCTTTGGTTCTGCTTAGCCTGTTAAAATTCAACTTCAGAAGTATCGGTATCCAACACCCGCTTTAATTAACATCGGTATTTAAAATACCAAAACAAAATCCATATATCGTTGAAAGAGGTTGAAAATTCATGTACGTTTTAAACAAGTTCTTTACCTACAAAAAGATTGTACCTGTCGTATTACTTTCATGTGTAACACTAATAGGGTGTTCTAATAGTAATACTCCATCTGGACCACCTAAGCAAACAAAACAAATAAAGCAAATTAAACAAGAAAATACAGGTCATGATTCTTTTGCTAAGCTTGAAAAAGAATATAATGCTAAGCTTGGTATTTATGCTCTGGATACAGGTACAAATCAAACTATTGCTTATCATTCAAATGATCGTTTTGCATTTGCCTCTACATCTAAATCATTAGCAGCGGGAGCTCTTTTACGTCAGAACTCAATAGAAGCTCTTGATGAAGGGATTACGTATACGCGTGAAGACCTTTCTAATTATAATCCAATTACAGAAAAGCATGTGTATACAGGAATGACGTTAAAAGAACTTGCAGATGCTTCTGTTCGATATAGTGACAGTACGGCACATAATTTAATTCTTAAAAAGTTAGGTGGTCCATCCGCATTTGAAAAAATCTTGAGAGAAACGGGAGATACGGTTACTAAATCTGAACGATTTGAACCTGAATTAAATGAAGTACATCCTGGAGAAACGCGCGATACCAGTACACCAGAAGCGATCGCTAAGACACTTCAATCATTTACATTAGGATCTGCACTTCCAACAGAGAAACGTGAATTATTAGTAGATTGGATGAAGAGAAATACGACTGGAGATAAGTTGATTCGTGCGGGCGTACCAAAAGGATGGGAAGTAGCTGATAAAACAGGCGCAGGATCTTATGGAACAAGGAATGATATTGCAATTATTTGGCCACCAAATAAAAAGCCAATTGTTCTTGCCATCCTTTCTAATCATGATAAAGAAGATGCAGAATATGATGATAAGCTTATTGCAGACACAACTAAAGTCGTATTAGATACTTTAAAAGTTACGAATAAAAACTAATAAATTAATAGTTTTCCGTGGTTAGGGGACATATTCTCTAATAAGAGTAACCATACATGAACGTCAAATGATGCTAAAAAAAGAAAAAACACGCAGTTCCATTTGGAATTGCGTGTTTTTATTTTGCTAATTTATTTTGGATAACCGCTTGTGTCATCCAGTGCTGATTGGTTTGCACATGGTCTTTTCGAACAAATGCCCCTATGGATTTTGAAAAATCATTATAGTGAAACGCATCCGTTAATCTAAGTACATACCCCTCCTGAATCCCTCCAAAGAGTGAAGTACCGTTGTAGCACAAACGAATTACCTTTTCATTATAGGGGCCACGATATAACACTGGAACGTGTGCAAGGCCTAACTTTTTACACCATGCAACTGCTGCATCCCACGATAAACATTCATTTTTCTCATTCTATATTGAAAAGACATAAAAATAGGACGTCAGTGCTGTGTAGTGAATGCCATGACAAGCATACACATTTTCACCACATATCCTCCAGCCTTCTGGAATTCTATCCCCCCATACTTCCTTGTAACGTTTTTACCCATGTTCTCGATGGGTTATGACCACTTGATAACGACCTTGCATGAATAGCATCTTTATAAAGAGATGTATTTTCACCATCTAACTTCGTACGATTAATTACTTCCTGTAGTAGCCTTTCTACTGTATCTATTTTTATCTCATTTGGTTTTCTCAATATTCTTTACTTCTATTTTTTGATTGTTATAACTGGCACTTTCTTGGTATCAGAAATTTCACTGTAACCATAATAAAGTAGAAAAAACAATAAAATAATTGTCCAAATAAATATAAACACTTTATAACTATACTTCATATGAAAAACCTCATTTTCCCTATATAAGTGAATGTACATACACCTTATAAATCCTATTACATAAATTATTGGATATTGCAGTAGTAGAGAATCATTAAGTATTAGAAATTGTTATTCATAAACATATCCAAGAAATCTTCAAAAAATATCATCTAGACATTTTAACATTTCATAAAAATGCACAGATAATATTTTTACGTTTAGCTAAGTAATGCTTATTATGTAATAAATCCTTATCTCTATTTCACCTTAATGTTTATATGTACAAGAGTCTGTGTAGCAACTAGGCTGTACTTTAAATATGTACTAAATTGTGTGTGGGAAAGGAAGCACATTTTATTTAAAGTTGTTACTTTGAACCCTTTAATTAGTTGGTAGTCTTCTTCATTCAGACAGAAAGGAAATTTAAAGTGTGCACGTATTTTCAACTCAGACTCTTTACTACACACACTCCTATACACATAACACGTCTATACCTTTCGTAACATTAAGGAAATGATATAGAAATAATTATAATATTTCGTAACAACCTTGTAACACAAATGTAACACAATACATTTAATCGTACAATACTTTTTTAGCTAATTATCAACAAAGCATTGTTAATATCGTTCAAATTTAATAATGTTCCCATAAAGTAATACATATTGTTTGTGAAGTGTTTTTTCAAAATATAACGAAACCTACCATGACGGAGGAATGGTAATTCAATTTAAGAATAAATGGATTGATACCTTTCTAGCTTTTGTATCCCAATCATAGTATAGAGAGGATTATGGTTATCC
>NZ_JBNLYC010000272.1:0-4116 GCF_050172015.1 Bacillus sp. GMa5/1
CTTTAAGACGAGTCAGAATGACTCGTCTTTTTTGTATGCTTTCATACCTCTATCAATTGCATTTTTAACCCCTTCTAAATAAGAAAATCCATATTTTTTATCTGGCTCTAAGTAAGTTCCTTCCGCCCACTCGTTCCATGCGTTAATAAATAAAAACTCGCTGTTATAAAAAGAGTAAGTCCGATGAATTTGCTTGCTTAAATATATGGTGAACTTTTCAGGGGTAGAACCTACAAAGATGCTGCTATTCGCGTTTTTACGTCGTGCAGTATTATCCCAATCAACAAAAGCACCAGGAAATGTTTTTTTCTTTGGGAGCGATCGTTGTAATATATACATCCATACTTTATCGTAGTCCCAAACGTTTAATTGCATATCAGAATCATATATTACCTTATTTATGTCTGAAGAGCTATCATGGGCAATTGTATAGAAAGGTTCAAACTGAATGCTAGCATCGAATCCATTTATATTAGGTAGTGGAAAACTGTTTAATGTTTCAGCAAAGTATATACCTTTTAAACCATTTTCTCGCGCTAATGCATTCCAGTAATTAAGCATTTTTTCACAATCAGGAATATGTCCTGGACGATAAATAATGAATAGAGGTTTATCATCTATATAAATATATCTCTCATCTTGGAAAGCCTGTAATAAATAATCAAAGTGTTCCTTCCAATCAGATATATCTCCGTAGTCTTGAGGCATTAATATATGTTTATCGAGACCATCCCAAGATTTTGTCCATGGTTCATTTGCCCAAGAAAGACAAAAAGGGAAGTCAGGTTCTTTCATCTTTAGTACCTCATTAAAGGGTGTTTCTAATAGTCTTTTTCCCTTAAACCAGTAATGATAATAACAAAAACCATATATACCGTATGCTTTAGCGATTTTTGCTTGCCACTTTCTTACGGAGGGGGTAGTTAAGTCGTAATAAAAATCTTGATAAGGTTCCCTAGGTTGATAATGTCCTGAAAATAAAGGTCGTGCACTTTTAGTATTTGTCCATTCAGTAAATCCTTTCCCCCACCATCGATCATTTTCTTTAATTTGATGGAATTGTGGTAAGTAAAAAGCGATTATTTTCAAGTTATATCCCCCTCGTGTTTTTCGTAGTTCAAGTGTTGGGAAGTTATTCTTGATTTGGTGAAGCAATTTTAAAATAAGAGATATGTTATCTGTTTACTGTTTTTTTTTATGGTATGTATTGGATTTTTTAAGCTTACTTAATAAGAGAGTATTAGGTAATTTGATATATATCTGAAATAGAAAGTACTTTTCGTCATGAAATTTATTATGTTGAATGAAAGGAATTAAATTTTTTGAAGGACAAAGAGGGCCTGCGGTAATCGATTTACATCATCAAAAAAGTCTTGTAGCTTTAAATATTTCTCATAATGATTTTCAATATAAGTCCTAGGTATAACGGTTTCTCCGTAAAAACTACTATTTCTAACATCCCCTGCACCAGTGGGACTATGAACAAATTTGCCGTTTTCATAATCCGAGATGGCGCGATGTATATCTGGAAAAGCTTGAGATAAAGTTTTATGCCATCCTGTTTGAATTAATTCAGGATGTTCTTGGAATTGTTGACAAAAATCAAGAAAATAGCGCGCTTGTGTTGTTGCGATGAAGATTCCACCAGGGCGAAGAACTCTTGAAAATTCTTTTACCCAATTTTCGGCAGTTGCTTCGGATAAATGTGAGAATACAGAATAAGCGAATATGATATCTAATGAATTGTCGCTAATAAAATCTACAGGGGGATGTGGGCTTGCTGTTTTATATATCCCTCTTCCTAGTGTTTCATTACAAAGTGTGATCATCGCAGGATCGACATCAATGCCAAGTAAATTTTGATCAGAGGCATCTTTAAATAAGAAGCGTATAATTCTTCCCCATCCGCATCCGAAGTCTAAAACTTTACTTTCTTTATTCAAGGGAACTCCTAAATTTTGGGCGTATTCTTTTATATGGCTATAAAACAAATATGCTTCGTAAAGAGCATGTTCATAGGAAGCACCTACAAATTGTTTTTGAATTTCTTCAGGAGGAAATCTAGGTACGGGAACCCCATTTATCGTTGTTTGTGAACAACTTTGTATAAATAAATTTAGAAGTTCGGCATCAGATACTGAATTAACAAGATGATCAAAATCACTTCCTAACTTAAAGTTATTCATTTGTTAAACCTCCGAATTATATAGTGATTAAACTTTATTTTCTTGCTTTTTACTAATGAAAACATGTAAAAATTCAGCATCTAACCCTAGTGATCTATCCTTTTGTAAAAAAACAATTGTATACATGTTTGCATGTGTATAAATATATTCAATCATATCCTGCCCCCAATCGAACGTTACTAAAGATCCATTCTCATCAATAGGGTTTCCATGATAAATGGGCTCTTCAATATATTCAATCACCTCTTTATTCATTCTTGCTCTTTGCACAGTTTTTGTGAGTGTATGATACCAAGGGACAGTAAATACATGAGCACCGCCAGGTTTTAATACTCGTTCTATTTCTTTAAAGGCTTTGTTTGGCGTCATTACATGCTCAAAAACGTCTTGAGTAATGAATAAATCAAAAGATTCATTTTCAAAAGTCATGTCTTCTAAGTTCTCACATCTAATACCTTGAAAGTATTGGCCAAGAGGATAATTTCTAAAGTATTGAGAATAAGTATAGTTTTTACAGTTTTTTAATAGTAGCTGAGTCGTAATTCCTCCAGGAGAGGATTCGTGAATATTATAGGAATCCCATTTTGGAAAAAATGTATGTAAAGCATGGATTAAAGCTCGCTGCCTTGGTATAGAGTTACATGTAGAACATAAATAATGATCTCTAAGCCAATCATTATGCTCTATAAATGTAGCTTTCTTTTCGCAAATAACGCAGTACCCATTATTGTGTTTCAAATTGATTTCCACACGATATCCCTCCTATGTTAATAAATGCAATCTATGTATGGAAAGTATGATACACGTCAACAATCGGCGAAATTAAAGGAAATGGGTGAAAGTTAGGTATCTCTTAAAATTACGATTAGGAGAAGGGAATAATCAGTTGGAGAGAACTCCCACTCGAATTAAAGTTTCACTTTATGCTATGCGATGTATCAGCTTTTATTCGTGGAAAAATGTATAGACTTAAAATATCCCTTTCGTGTATGGGTACATTTCAAAATCCTGTGCGTATATTTCTGTAACTAAATCCATAGTTTCTTTATCATAAAAGCTTTCGTATGTTGGAAATCGGGGAAAGCCTGGATCTGTAATGCTAAGTTCTGCATAGCTTCCTGCATAAATCATCTTGTGAGCGCGATGATGATCTGAATTTGTAAAAAGTGCTAAAGGGGATTTCATTAAATCGTACATGTGTTCTATCTTGGTGATTTGTGTATTAAAATCTTCTAAAGGAATATAGCATTGAATGAAATTTTCTTCACCAGGGACGTATTGTTGACTAAAATGTATATCTAATGCTAGGGAATTGGAATCGAATGCCTGAACGTAATATAAAAATTGTTTAAATGATATTCCTTGATTACTATATTTATCATTATAAAAATAATGACGGATGCTTTCCCATTGTGGGCTAGCATATGGATTGTCAGCAAGTAATAAAAATGAGCTGACAGCTCTTGTATAAGGATTTCGTACAAGTTTACAAACATTTTTTTTAGCCTCTAGAAGACTATTTTGTAATTGTTGAATGTAATTTGTACTGTTTTTATACACCCAGAACTCATAGTAATGAATAAAGTCATTGTATTTCTTTGCTTCAGTAAATAATCCAATTTGAAAAAAGAACCAATTAGCTAATGAGGTGCATCCGCTTCTATGACTCCAAAATAGTATAAGGGGAAAGTCTTTATGGTAATGCGGAATTCGATCTTTATGTAGGATTACATGATTTAAAAGTTCTTGATTTATATTTTTCATGAGTTTAGCGCTCCTTTTTTGAGAACTTTGTGTATGTAGAAGCTTTTTTATGGGGTAAACAAGTGAGGATTGTTTATTAAATATATTCATGGGGATGAGTAAATATTATGAGTGTTTTTGCAGTCAACCTGAATAAGGAAGCTATTCTAAAATGAAAATAGAAAAT
>NZ_JBNLYC010000273.1:0-4113 GCF_050172015.1 Bacillus sp. GMa5/1
TCAATTAAAGCCATTTATTTTAACCTCCTAAAAACTATTTCTACAAAATATACATTATTTTAATCACACATTATGTTATAAATGGCCATATTAGATAAGATCATCAGCCTTATCTTCAGAAATGGAAGACATTACATCAATGACTTGTTGGAAGAATTGCTTACGTGTTAATTCTCCACGGTGTAATTCTTTATATAATTCACCATCTTTAATCATAATCACTCGTTTACAATAACTTGCCGCAAACGCATCATGCGTTACCATTAATATGGTTGAGTTATCATATTCATTTAATGACTTCATACTTTCTAATAAATCCGTTGCTGATTTAGAGTCAAGCGCCCCAGTTGGCTCATCCCCAAAAATCATACTCGGATTCGTAACCATGGCACGTGATGCTGCGCAGCGTTGTTTCTGTCCCCCAGATACTTGATATGGGTATTGACTTAAGATATGATCCATGCCAAACTTCTTAGAGATTTCAAGAACAAGCCGATCAATTTCACTAACCTTCACCTTTGATAAAGCGAGAGGCAATGCGATATTTTCTTTGACCGTTAACGTATCTAATAAGTTATAATCTTGAAAAATAAAACCTAAATGATTGCGCCGAAATAATGCCAACGTATCATCACTCATTTTTACAATATCTTTTCCATCTATTAAAATCTCACCACTCGTCACATGATCAATTGTCGAAAGAACATTTAATAGAGTTGTCTTACCTGAACCAGAAGGGCCCATAATTCCAACAAATTCTCCTTCTTTTACTTGTAAGTTAATCCCTTTCAACGCTTCAAATGTATTTCCACCTGTGTCATATACTTTTTTAATATTTTTTGCTTCTAGCACTGTTTTCATTTTATATTCCTCTCTCCTCTTAGTATTTACAGCCAAGAAATCTATATAAAATTAGAGTTAAGATTGTTTAGATTTTTGCTTATACCATGAAAATCCTTATTTTCAAAAAGAGTAAATACCCATATGGGTATTTACTCTTTTCTAGAATATCTTATCTTTCACCTACAACTATTATTCATATCGTAGACAATCAATTGGGTCTAGTTTAGCTGCTTTATTTGCTGGAAGTATACCAGAGACAATGCCAATCAATATAGATATTCCAACAGATAGTAGACCTAGATTTACTGAAATAACAAGTGGCCATCCACCTACGATTGCCGATACCCAAGCAAAGAAAATACCTAACACAAAACCAATTACTCCACCTAATGCTGTTAAAATACAAGCTTCAATAAGAAATTGCATTAATATTTCCCTTCTCGTTGCACCAAGTGCTTTTCGAACACCTATTTCACGTGTACGCTCTGTAACAGATACAAGCATGATATTCATCACACCAATACCACCTACGATTAAAGAGATTCCAGCAACACCAGTGAATACCATTTTCATCGTATCTAATGATTCTTCTACGACCAAATCGTTTTTTGTCTCATCCTCTACTGTAAATAGATGCTCAAATTCTGGTGGTTTCAATCCATTTAATACAGATACAGCTTGTTTCCCTACAATTTCTCGCTCGCTAGAAGAAGATAACTTAATGGTCACTGCATTATATTCCTCAACACCTGAGATCAACGGTGCATTGTCAACCGAGGTATATCCTGCATACACATTTGATTGCCATATATTATCATATTTGTACACCCCGACAATATTATATGGTTTTCCTTTTATATCTATATATAAATCATTTTCCCATGTATCATATAGTTTTTTAAATAGAGCTTCACTGATAATCAAAACAGGAATTGGTTTTTCCAGCTCAGTCTCTGTTAACTCACGCCCATGTATCATTCGTAGTTTGTGATCCTGCATAAAATTACCTGTTCCCACATTTAAATTAAGAGAAGCTTCTTTTGAACCTACATATGCTTTTACGTCCATATTCACATGTGGGTACACATCCTTTACACCTGGTATTACTTCTAATTGCTTTACCATATCTGGTGTAATCTTCGCTATTTCCAGCGGAAAATCTGGGTTGATATACTCTATATTAATTTCATCCATATGGCGGCTCTCTTCAATCTCTTTTTGCATCTTTGCAGTATTTCCATCCCCCGTTGCGAGAATTGTAATAATCGCACTGATTCCAATAATAATTCCCAGCATCGTTAAAATAGATCTCATTTTATGGGCAAAGATAGAAGAGATAGCCATACGTATATTTTCATGTATATTCAATTTTATTCTCTCCAATCCTGAACAATGTTTCCGTCACGAATAACGATTTGACGTGCTGCGGCTTCCCCGATTTCACGATCGTGAGTAATCATAATAATCGTTGAACCTTGCTTGTTTAATTCATAAAATAGATTTACAATTTGTTCACTTGTTTTCGTATCTAGTGCACCTGTTGGTTCATCTGCCAAAATAAATTTCGGGTTATTTACAATTGCGCGTGCAACTGCAACGCGTTGTTTTTGTCCACCTGACAATTCATTTGGAAAGTAGGTAGCGCGATCAGCTAAACCAACTTTTGTTAAGGCTGCTAATGAACGCTCTTGTCTTTCCTTTTTATCGACTCCCGTATAAATAAGTGGTAATTCAATGTTTTGCAACGCTGTAAGTCGTGGCAGTAACATGAAGTTTTGAAATACGAATCCAATCTCTTTATTACGAACATGCGCAAGCTCGGTTTCAGACATGTTTGAAATATTTTGTCCAGCTAATTCATAGGAACCTGTCGTAGGCTTATCTAAACACCCAATAATATTCATTAATGTTGATTTACCAGAACCAGAAGGCCCCATGATAGAAGTGAAATCTCCCTGATTTAGCGTTACATCAATTCCGTGCAATATTTGAATGGATTCTTCACCATTTTGAAAAGATTTTGTAATGCCTTGTAAATTAATCATTGCGTGGCAACCTCCATACCATCTTTTAGATTTACAGTAGGTCTAGAGATAATTTTTTCTCCTTTTTTCACTCCGGAAATTTTTGCTTCATTACTTGTTTCAAATTCAACCGTAACAACTTGTTCTTTTGCTTTTCCGTCTTTTACAACAAAGACAACGTTTTTATCACCTTTTTTTAAAATACTGGTCTTTGGAATGACTGTACCCTTTGCTTCGCCTGATTTAGTTTCTACGTATACGTGGAAACCATTTTGTAAGCCTTCACTATTGTCTAACGTCACAGTAAATGGATAACTAGAAACTGTTTTGTTTTCATCCATACTTTTTAATGGTGTAGAACCAATTTCTGTTACTTTTCCTGTCCATGTTTTACCCGCTACAGTTTTTGATGAAACTGTTATTTCTTGTCCAATTTTTACATTAGCAAGTTCAAATTCAGACATTTGACCTGCTACTTTAAATGGACCTGCATGGCGAAGTGTAATTCCGCTCATACCGTTTCTTTCATTAGAAGCTGTAATAATATCATCAATTACACCGTCAGCAGGACTCATAACAGAAAGTGTGTTTACTTTCTCTTTTGCTACTTTAATCATTTCATCCGCTTTTTCTACTTCAAACTTCTTCATTTCAAGCTGTGATTCTAATTGTTGAATTTCAATCTCTGACGCTTTTACTGCTTCTGCAGGAAGACCAGCATTTTTATCTTTTTGTAGCTTTTGTTTTGCTGCATCAATTTGTTTTTGTTGTAATGTTACTTCTTTTTGTGCAATTTTCTTTTGCATTTCCACTTCTGTTACACCTTGTTTAACAGTTGGATCATTGTATTTAAACAGAAGCTGTCCTTTCTTTACTTCATCGCCTTTTTTAACAGCTAGTTCATTCGTACCTTTTGTTGGATCAAATGAAATGATCTCCATTCCATTTGGAATCACTTCACCAGCAAACTTTTGCTGATTTTCGATTTGTTTTTCTAGTACTTCAGATGTTTTATAAGTCATAACTGGTTCAGAACTTCCGGCAAAAGTCATATAAGCCCCAGCTCCTATACCAACTGTTAATACACCAACAATGACTACCTTATTTACTGTCTTCATATTATCCTCACTATTTCTTGTACTTTATTTTTGGAGACCATTATTTCCGTTTGTATAATTAGTTAACATTTTTAGAAATTATATATAAATTGGATTTCAAAGTGTTAACATATCTCTTTTAAAATCAA
>NZ_JBNLYC010000274.1:0-4111 GCF_050172015.1 Bacillus sp. GMa5/1
AACAGATACTTTACGTTTTTTATAGTAATAAAAATCATTTTTGTTTCAGAGGCAATCCATTTTGTTAGCTTGATGGGCATAGGATAGTACCCATATGACGAACCAATTATCTTTCAAGAAGACGGCTAGAAATCTGGATTTGGCACAGGCGTTGCCTACTTCCGTGATCCAGATGGTACTAATTTAGAGCTAATTGCTCCAAAAGGTCCATTTAGACGTGATTAATTAAAATATATTAATACTGAAAAACCACCTTTATGAGAGGTGGTTTTTTGTTGCTAATGGTGAAGATTAATATTGAGGTCTGATTGAGACCTATTCCTTTTCCACATCTTTCATCATACCATCGAAAGAATAGTCTTATAGCTATTTCAAATATTTCGGCAGTACTATATCGCTAGCAAGCTAAAATTTCATGGTACTCAAAAAAAATCTGCTGAATCATAACCAAAAAGTTCATTTTATCATTTCGGGGTAATTCGAAATTCTTAAGTTGTCGGGCACGGGGTACAGCTGAAAAACAGTGTATATTCATTAACTTCAAACTAATTTTGATGTAACAAAATTTGTATTTATACCTTTTTAACGAATTCAGATTTTAATTTCATAGCTCCAAAACCATCAATTTTACAATCAATATCATGATCTCCATCAACTAATCGGATACTCTTTACTTTTGTACCAATTTTTACAACTGATGAAGTTCCTTTTACTTTAAGATCTTTAATTACTGTTACAGAATCACCATCGTTTAAAATATTTCCATTTGCATCTTTAATTACCTTTGTATCTTCACTATTTTCAGCTTCTAATTCTAAAGTCCACTCATGAGCACATTCTGGACAAACAAAAAGATTCCCATCTTCGTAAGTGTATTCTGAATTACATTTTGGACAATTTGGTAAATTAGGCATATTTTTATTTCCTCCACTCGTTTTCGTTTATTCTATTAAATAAATATTATTTTTAATTTCCGTTTTTCGTTTTTCGTTTTTCGTTTTTCGTTTAAATGTACGGAAAATATTCTCTTCTTGCTTTTTGATACTTATTTGTTGAATGTATAAAAAAACTACTTGTTCACACCTTGTAAAAAATCTTCTCCACATTCTCCAAAGCAAACTTTCTTCTTCTCTACTTTTTTAATAAAATGATTAAAAAAGTAGATTAACTCAAACAAACTTTGTATGTGAAGTGAAATTTTTAAAAATCTAATGCATTTTCTTTATTCTTTATTGTATTGATTTCCTGAGATTGCTGAGAAAGCCCTGTACATTCATGAAAAGCAAAATGCTTACACCCTATACATTTTTTTGTATTCAGATGTCCTAAAGCACAATTAATTGCTTCTCCGGTATGATTAAAAAAGTTTTCTTCCCCAATCTCAGCGTACAATCCATTCTTATCTAGATTGGCTTTTAGCTCTGATTGAATTCCAGAAATAAGAAGTACGCCACCTTGTTTTTTGAAGTGCTGAACAATATTCCTAAAGTAAGACTCTCCTGTGGTATCAATAAAAGGAACTTTTCCCATACGTAAAATTAAAACATTAGGTTTATAATGAATAGTCGCTAAAATATTTTGTTCAAATGTTTGAGCA
Source organism: Bacillus sp. GMa5/1 (assembly GCF_050172015.1). Classification (NCBI taxonomy): domain Bacteria; kingdom Bacillati; phylum Bacillota; class Bacilli; order Caryophanales; family Bacillaceae; genus Bacillus; species Bacillus sp. GMa5/1. Next base: position 1,598 of record NZ_JBNLYC010000274.1, read on the forward strand.
GCCCCAAAAAATAATGGCCCTTCTATTGTATAAATGCTAATTTGTGGGCAATCATGAGCTTTATTTACCACATGTGGTAGCAATTTTTCATTTCTTTTTGTATGATCAGGAAGCACTTTTGATATGACAAGCATATTACTCATACGTTTTGTAAACAAAATAATAGCTAATATAAGACCAATCTCTACAGCTGTTGTTAAACTAGTAAATACAGTAAGTAAAAATGTTACCAATAATACAAGAGAATCTCCCGTCTTCATTTTAAGTATGTGATAAAAATGTTTCTGCTCGCTCATATTCCAAGCTACCACCATTAAAATCGGGGCCATACTAGCAAGTGGAATATGTGAAGCATATGGCGCTAACAGTAGAAGTGTAAATAACACAAATCCTCCGTGAATAACACCCGCCATCGGAGATACAGCTCCACTCTTAATATTAGTTGCTGTACGTGCAATCGCTCCAGTTGCCGGAATTCCGCCAAATAACGGGGTAACAATATTGGCAATCCCCTGACCGATAAGCTCTTTGTTACTGTTGTGTTTACTATTTGTCATACCATCTGCCACGACAGCGGATAAAAGTGATTCAATTCCACCGAGCATCGCAATAACAAATGCAGGACCAATTAACTGCTTTATACGTTCTAATGTGATTTCTGGTATATCAAACTGAGGAAGTGTATTTGGAATCGTACCATATGCTGTACCAATAGTAGGTACATAACCTGAGAAAAATACAGTTGCAATTACAGTTGAAATAACAACACCTACTAATGAACCAGGCACTTTTGGTAAAATCTTTGGTGTTATGAGTATAACAAAAAAGCAAATCAAAGCAGTTATAACACTATAAAAATTGGTAGTACTGATATGAGTGAAGAGTTCCTTCAAATTCGCTAGAAATTCCTCATGCTTTTTTATACCTGTTAAACCTAAAAAACTAGCAATTTGTCCCGTAAAAATAATAACAGCAATACCTGAAGTAAAACCAATTGTTACAGGACGTGGAATAAACTTAATTAAAGAGCCTAGCTTGAAGATTCCCATAAGACATAAAATAATTCCAGCTAACAAACCCGCGAGTAGTAAATTTTCGTATCCATAGGTAATTACAACTCCTAAAAGAATCGGAACAAAAGCACCTGTAGGTCCTCCAATTTGATACTTCGAACCACCAAACAGTGAAATGAGTATTCCAGCAATACAGGTTGTATAAATCCCATACTCTGGCTTAACACCAGAGGCAATAGCAAAAGACATAGCAAGTGGAATCGCAACAACGCCAACAATCATTCCTGAAAGAAGATCCTTTTGAAAATGTGCTAATGAATATCCTTCAAACCTTCCTGTAAATAACTTTCTCATTACAAACCCTTCTTTTCTATTTTTAATAGATCTGGATTACAAATGTATTTCTCGGTCCCTTATACAGAAAATTGTCCTTTTCACAAAAAGAAAAACCATCCTAATATTTACTATATGTTTTACTTAAATGACACTCCAATTCACCTATATCTCCACCTTGTTGTACATAGGATTTCAATCTTTCTGCTAGACGTTCTCCGGCTCGACTATCTAGCTTCTTCGTATCAATAAACGATCTAATCCTTACCTTATCTGGAGTAATATCTCTACGAAACATTTGTCCTGGAATTTCACTCCAAAAACGATTCCATTCATCCAGTAATCCTATTTGATCAAATAAAAAACCTTGAATTCCACATAACCAAGCTGTACAAGCAGTATTTCTTTTTCGACATCCAACTCCATCTTGTAAATGTTGGCATGACAAACAACAAGAATTTCCACTTTTTATACAAACTTCACAAACGTAATGAGCTCCTAATGAGCGAAATGTTTCAATCCCATGTTGGATGATATCTTCTTTCTTAACCTCAATACTCAACCTATCCCTCCTTAGCCATCATTTCAGTTTCTGCTCCATCTAGCTCTTCTAACATTGAAATCGTATCGATTAAATGGTTGTTAAAAATCTTCCGTGCAACCACCAATAAATCCACAATAATAGGGTCTCGTAAAGAATATAAAACTCTTTTTCCATCTTTTCTACCAACAACAATGTTTTTTGAACGTAGTACACTTAATTGCTGAGAAACAGCTGAACCTTCCTTATTTAGAATATCTTGAATTTCGTTTACGCTTTTTTCACCTTCTGACAATAATTCTAAGATACCTATTCGCAAAGGGTGTGCTAAGGCTTTAAAGAAATCTGCTTTAAATTGTTGCATTTCGTTTCCCATTGAAATCCCTCCGTTACTTTTCCTCAATTTTCAAAAGTACCATATACATCTTCAAATGTTTGAATATGTATATGGTACTTTTAAAACCTCGAATTTTCAATACAAATTTTACAATATTAAATAAGCATCAAATAGAGATACTATTCAAATTCAGGTTCAAAATTTATTATCCAAAATAAATGCGCCTAACATATTAGGGATATATAATACGTTAGGCGCTTGATATTTAAAATTTCTCGATTTAGGTCTTG
>NZ_JBNLYC010000275.1:0-4093 GCF_050172015.1 Bacillus sp. GMa5/1
GTTTCATTGGTATCAACCTCGCATTGGGTTTATTGAAACAGGGGCAAAATGTAAAAGTATTTTCCAGACATATAAATAATTTTCCTCAAAATATTGTAAGTGAAGTTGAATTTATTAAAGGTGATTTAGAAAATGTTGAGGATATATATAAGGCTTTAGTGAATATAGATATTATTATTTATTTAGCTGCGACGTCTAACGTAGCAACTTCAATTGAAGATGTTTTCGGTGATATTAATAGCAGTCTATTTTTTCTTAATTTCATGGAAAGTGTTAAAGATTTTCGTATTAAAAAAATTATATTGGCGTCTTCGGGAGGCACAGTTTATGGTGAACCTGAATATTTGCCTATTGATGAGAAACATCCATTAAGACCACTTTCCCCGTATGGAATAACAAAAGTTTCGCTGGAGAATTATTTGTATTTTTATAAGAGAAAATATGGAATAGATTATGTTGTATGTAGATATTCTAATCCGTATGGAAAATACCAAAACCCCTTAAAAAAAGTAGGGGCGATAAATTGTTTTTTGTACCAGCATCTCAGTAATGAAAGGATTCATATATATGGGAATCCGGAGGAAATTATTAGAGATTATATTTATATCGATGATTTAGTTGAAATTACTATACAACTAGCACAATTAAATCAATTGAAATCTTGCGTATACAACATAGGGAGTGGCAAAGGTCTTTCTTTAAAACGAATTATAGTGGAATTAGAGAAAATAACAGAAAGAAAAGTGGATTTTATCTGTTACAAACAAAAACAAGAGAACGTTCAAAAAATCATTTTAAATATTGATAAGGTAAAACAAGAATTGAATTGGGAACCTAAAATAGATTTTAAACATGGGATTAGATTAAATAAGCTATGGATTGAAGAGTTCTTATATAGTAAAAAATAATAACCCACACTCTACTTGTATATAAGCAGAGCGTGGGTTATTAATTTACTTCTTTTTCTATAACCCAAAGGTCTTGATGTTCCCACCAAAATCCTTCAGTATACTTTTTGATAATTGGGTTATGGGGTAATAATTTAATTTTGTCACACACGTAAGAGGGACTAACTATCGTTTGTCCGTATTGATTCACATCTAAATCGAATTGTTCACTAGAAGAGAGAAACCAATAGCCCTTTTCATTTAAATTTGGAAACCCGAAGTATTTTTTGCTTTGATAGCCATGGGTTGTGAAAATGAATAAACCACCAGGTGAAACAGCGTTATACAATGTTTGCAGCCAACGAAACCAAGTTGTATCAGGCATATGAGAGAAAAAGGATAGACAAAAAACGATATCGTACGTAGAGGAGTCCAATTTTAACTGTTCAGGCTCAGGATGAGATAATATAGAAGAATAATTTAATTTGTTTTCAATAAAGGAAATAGCCTTTTCGTGTATATCGCAAGCGGTTATACTCAAATTCGCTTGTAGATTTAATAAATGACGTGTTACGCAGCCGTATCCGGATGCAAATTCTAACAATTTAATTGGATTGACTGTAGGAGGATAAAGGGAAGTAATTAAGTTTAAGAGTATTTGTGCTGAGTTTTGCCCATCTTTAAAGTAATAATCTATCGCTTCTTTTTTTGATGGGAAGACGGGATTAGTGACAATGAACTGAAAGATATGATCCTCAGGATGGATACTTGCATTTACATTATAGCTGTGTGCGATTTGAGAAATTAAATCTTTATGTTCCTCTATAAAGTCTTTCAAAGAGTATTCCCCCTTAAATAATAGTAGCGCCTTACAAGAGATATTGATGGCATAGAAAGCACACGTTTAAATTTTTAAGTATGTTTTAAGATACTTTCTATATGTATACATTTTCATTTTAGAAATGTCGTCGATAGTAAATTTTTCTTTAATGAAATTTTGCATTTGCACAACTTCATTGTAATGGGAGTATGAATCTTCTGTTCTCGTTACGCTATTTAAATGTCGTCTATGATAGTTTAAGGGGGCTGGATTGAAGTAAATATCTCCCTCTGTAAGAAGAGAAACATAGAAGAACCAGTCGCCAGCTATTTTGAACTTCTCTAACTGTTTTTCCGTTTTCTTCATATCTATATTTTTAAAAACTACACTTGAAACATTAGGTATAGTGTTTTTGATAAGTAACGTATCTTGTATTTCTTCGACGCCTTTTCGAAAATAGGGGGCTTTCCATTTTTCTTTATCGATATCATTTGTGTAATTTAAATAATGATTAGCCAATACATTTCCTTGTTCATCTATTTGTTTTGATTGTGTGTAACTTAAGGTAATATTGTTATTTATATAAAACCCCTGTATCACCTCTTGTAAAAATGTCTTATCGCATAAGTCATCGGCCTCTGCGATCCAAATATAATCACCAGTTGCTGCAGAGACTCCTTTTATCCATTGTTTAAATACAGAACCAGAGTTTTTATCATTAATAATCTGTTGAACCTTCAGGTGGGTCTTATTTTCTTTTGAAAGCAGCTTTTTAAAAGTTGATACGCTATGATCAGTGGAGGCATCGTCTAAGAAAATTAGTTCGTAAAGAGGGTAGGTTTGGTTTAATATTGATTCGATTCGATCAGGTAAGTATTTTTCATAATTATAGTTCGGTATGATTACACTTATCTTTTTGTAATTATGTTTGAGAAGATCTAGTAATTGATAAATGTAATTAAGAAAATTGAAGTTTTTTTCGATAAGTTCTTGGCCAAAGCTTCCCTTTTGTAATCGTAATCCCTCATCATGAATAAATTCATATATTTTTTCTAGCATTTTGGGTAAATTTAAAAAGTCTACTAAGGCACCAGTTTTTTCTGTAACAACATCTTCAAAACCTCCAGCATTTTTAAACCCTATAACAGGAAGTTTTGCATCTAATGCTTCTAAAACAACATTTGGAAAAGGATCTTCCCTTGAAGTTAATAAGTATAAGTCAGCCCCAGCGTTATATAATCCGATATCGGGAGTAGGATCGACTAATGTGAAATGTGCTTTATATTTAGGGGGCAGTGTATTCAGGAATTGAACGTCTGTTCTCCCTACCCAAATGAAATGAATATCCTTGTGAGTCTTTCTTACTGAGTAAGAGATAAGTGAGAATAAATCTATCCCTTTCCGATAATCTGCGAAGCCTACACCCAAGATGATTTTGCTATCTAGAGGCAGGTTAAGCTTCTTACGTAACTCATTTCTAGCTTTTGCAATATTGTTCTTATAAGGATTGTGGTTAAACAAACCTTGAGGGAGAATGTGACATTTTTGAGGATCCAATTCAGTGATTGTACGAAATTTTTCATATACGTATTGTGAAGGGAAGACAACTTTGTAAGCAAATTCAGCGATGTTTTTAGCTTTCCCTTCAGCAGAGTACTGTTGTATTAAATGCGGTAATTCATGTATTAATGAAACAACTTTTATATTTTGTCTAGCTAGTAATGCGACGATATCGCCACTTATGACAGTGCTACATATGGCGAGGGTAAAATTCTGTGATAATAAATCCTTTATTAATAATTCGACCTTTTCTTCTGTTTGATAACCTTGCTCGAGACAATAAACAGGACCGTACTTTTGAAAATCGGGAATTAAAATACCGGATCCAATAGAAATAATTGCAACAGAGTAATCAAAGTTTTCTTTAAGAGCCTTAATAGTATGTAAAGAAAGTAGCTGTGCTCCGTGGAAATGGGCATCATGGGATACATAAATTATCTTTTTATTAACATGCATTTCATAACGCCTCCTAAGGGTATTAGATTTCTTTCCCTTTTTTAAAGGTAAAGAAGAGAAGTGTTTTATTTATAATCCCCCTAGAGATGAGCAGGAGGGAGAACGTACTAAAAGAAAAAATACTATCCTTAATATATATTTACTTGGTCTCACATTCATTCTTTAGAAAAGTATTAGTATTAAGTTAGAGAGTGTAGGCTGCAGATTGTTAATTTGAATACATAAGTTTAAGAAGTTCTAAGGATGTATTAGAAATTAAGAGAAGGCAAAGCTTTTATGATTTATAAAATAAAAAAGATAAAAGGTATTGACGATTGATCTACAGGGGTGTAATATAGAACAAGTCGCCGATGACAATAACGTCGCAAGC
>NZ_JBNLYC010000276.1:0-4062 GCF_050172015.1 Bacillus sp. GMa5/1
GGCAAAACTCTTCATATAGACATAGAAGGTGATATTGGGAACGATTCATTTAAAGGTTACATCAATGGTGAATACATAAAAATGAAAAATGTATATCAAAGTGTTTACTCAATGCCTAATGTTACAGAGACAAACATCCAAAAAAACGTAGTTAATTTAGTAGATAATATGTTCGTGAATATTGCTAGTAAATCAATTCGAAGATCCGGGATGTATTTCATTGGAAATCGTGCGATGTTAACAGGTAAAAACCCTAAAAACATGAACATTAAAGTCGGTCAAAAATACAATGATGATTTACCACTAATTAATATGCTAGGATTAATCGCAAACAAATCAGTTCAACTTGAATGGGAACGAACAGAACAACTGCCACAATCAATCAATGTGACTGTTGACCTTATTTCAGCTATCCCAGCAAGCCAATGGACACCCGTAAACGCTAAACATTTAGAACAACGTTTTACTAATTCAAATCATGTTGTAGTGGTTTATGTAGGAGAAGAGCAGGTAACAGTGAGCTTAACATTTAATAGTGCAAACATTACACAAGAGGGCGTTCCTCCGTTATTTGCAATTCTTGAAGGGGAAGAGGAGATGTTTACTGATTTCACTAAGCTATATGCAAAAAAACTTGAAATCAAAAAAATTGACGGCTCCTTCTTTAAAAACAAAAAGATTTTACATTCTGATATTGGGGATGGAACAACTGAGTATATCTATACAGTTGGCGTGAACCCTGTAATTGATGCTTGTAGCGGTGAAAGACGTGGTGTCGGTCATGCTACAGAAGAAGCTGTAAAATTATTAAATCAAGAACGTGGCACAAACATTAAACGCCAACAATTCTCTCAGATTCTTCAAGATATAGATCATAAATACCATGAAGAGGCAACAACACACTTTAATATTACAAAAGTGGAACAAGCTGAACTAATCCTAGAAGATACAGATGAAAAATATGTAAACAATACAGCCAGTGAAGCTGAAGTTTTATGTGTGTATGGTGGGGGAAGTATTACTTTTAAAGATGAATTATATAATCAATTATTAGAGTATTGTGAGCGAGTTGGAATGTACTTATTGTGGATTCCAGAGAAATACGCTGTAGATATGAATGCTAAGGGGATGCAAATTATCAAGAAAATTCTTTCTCGAAAAAAGGTGAAATAGTATGTCCGACAAAAAAAGAGAATCCTTCTTCTGGAACCTCAAGAAGATTGAGAATGAAGAATTCTTTAAATGGTTCGAGTCACAAAGCAATATAGCCGATTCTTTGTATAAACTTGTTTGCTATTTTATTGATAAACACGGATTACAAGACGTGGCTGATTATAAGATACAGCAACAAATGCAAAAAGAAATTTTACTTCAAGATAAAGACTTTTTAAATGATGTTAAGCGTATACTTTTAAATAATTCAAACCTTACTATTCAAAAAGAAAGCCAAGCAAATGAAGAAGAGGTAGCCGATTCAAATAGAATAATCTCATCTAATGAAAAAAATTCTACTTCTAAAGATACACATATAGAAAATGAATCAACAGCTGAAAAAGCGGTACTTAAAGATGAATATGAAGACCTGGATACAGCCAATTTATTTGGTAACTAACGTTATAAATCCATGATAAAAAAGAGTCCCTATTTTAGGGACTCTTTTTTATCATGGATTTAAGTTTTTCTACATCTTATCAATAATAATTTGTCTTTTATACCACTGATTTAATTTATCTTTAGCCGTGCCTGAAAGGCGTTTTGTTTTCTTATTATAAAACCTAGAAAGGGTAGGTTGTGATATACCTATTTCTTTTGAAAGTTCTCGCATTGTAATATTTTTATTCATATGGAAGAATGATATTTTTTCTCTAATTGAATTTTCATAATCATCCACATCTAAAGTGTTATTTTCTATTTTCACTGGAGACTCTTCTTGTATGATCTCTACTGTTTTTTTCTTCGCTATTTTTTCTATTGAATTCATTAATTCTTTCGGCGGTAAAATTATTATACCTAACTGAGCATAATAGTTCTTAAACCAATTCTTCTTTGTTAACATTTCCTCTTTTAAATCTTCACTGTACTCCCAATGTGATATTACCTTTTCCTTCTCTAAATCAATAAGAACATTTTCTAACTGTTCACGAATACGATTTGGCTTTTGATTTTGATTTATACCCATGACAGCCAGTAATCCCTTATCTCCTCCTATAGAGTAAGGCCTTTTTAAACTAGAGAACATTTGACGAATTCTCCATTGCCAAGTTAAATAACGAATCAATCTCTTATGATATTTATGTCTATAACTATTATATTCTAACGCTTTTTTTGATAATAGTGCCGTTGTACTACTAGAACCATATAAATAACTTGATAAGAAGCTCCCTGGCTTAATCCTGCAAGATTCTATTCCCATATATTCGTTAGTGTTAGTATCTCTCCAAAGTACCACAGAATCTAATACAAAAAGCCTCTTAATAACTTCTCGCTTTACTTCATAATATTTACCTGCTTCAGCTCGATCATTTAATACAACTACCTCATTATCATCATTTAAATAGATAAAAATACTTGCTAAGGCAGCAATACGTTTGGCAACCTTTATTTTATCTTCTGCTCGATAATATTCTGTGTTATTAGCCTTTGCTTTAGGTATGCTACACATTTCTAATACCTGATTATATGAAAAATCTATGAATTCATCAGGAGACTTTGCCTCTTTTAACCACTGAATAGTAATTGCATCTAAACAGTCAGCAGTTAAATCATCCATATTACTCATTACACCATCAACCAATGTATTCCAACGAGCAGCTTCTTCAATATTTATTAATCTTAAATCTTCATCTTTATGTGAAGAGAGTTGTGCAACTCCACTACTATCTTTCGTTTCAATTGGATAAGATTTCAACTTTGTATTTTCATCTTCTTCAAATTGATTCTTTGCTATACCATCTCTTAATTTATAATAAACCGCAGAATTATTCACTTCATAGTAATTCTCGTGCTCTAAACTTGTATTAGATTCCTTTGGTTCCTGCACAGTTTCATTGTTAGCTCTTGAAAACTCTTGCTCCACAAATAATCCTATCGCCACATCAATTTCAATTTGGTAAGCTTCTATGTTAGTGAATATTTCCAAAGAGGAGATTCCCTTTTTTTGTTGCTGTTCAAGCCACTGTACAAGCATTGAAAATGATGGGGAAAAATAGTCCGAAGTTACGATCCTACTAGTATCTTCTTTAACTTCTAAGTAATAAGCATTCCATTTATACCACAATTGTTCATTATGTTTATAGATAGGTGCTGATATTACTAATGCATCTTTAAACAATTGTAGAACATTATCCATATACATCCTTCTCCTTATTTAATTTACAATTGAGAATGATTTAAACTTAAATCTATATAGCCTTATGATGTTCCTATTCATGAAAATAAAAAAGAATACAGTAAGTTCTATCCAACCATCCTTTAGTGATAATCTAGCACGTATGCTTATAACCACTTCTTTTACTGATTATACAAGACTGTATCCATTTGGAAAAGGTAAGACGTTATAAGAAACCTAATATTTTTCAAGGAATTAGCTGAAACATGAAATTTTTTTGCGATATCATGTCCCTTTTGATTAAACATGAAAAAGCTAGGTTATTCATGTTTAAAAATTGCCCTTGTATATATGGTAATACTCATTAAAGTTTGCATACAAAGTGAAAATTTATAGCGGTATCATGTCCCTTTTGACTAAAACATGAAAAAATCCTGTCTTAAATGTTTCATGAAATTAAACTATATATTTTTTTCATAATCTTTTTTACCCTTGATACAAAAGGGTTTCTTCTATATTCAAGGTATGAAACAAGAAAATTTATAGCGGTATCATGTCCCTTTCTTGTTTCATAAATCCTCCTAAACCCCTTATATACCATACATTTATACAACATCTTCTCAAATTTCAGGGAATTATAAAACATGAAAATTTATAGCGGTATCATGTCCCTTTCTATCTGAAAAGATGAATCACCCCTAGCGGTATCACGTTCCTTTTATAAATACCAAATT
>NZ_JBNLYC010000277.1:0-4006 GCF_050172015.1 Bacillus sp. GMa5/1
TCTAATACATTGGAGGTGCGGTTCACTTAGGTCATTGATGTTTCAGCTATTCTCTTTATTTGAAAATTACATCTACCATATTAATTTAATATTATATTCCTCTAGCCAACTATTAACTTGAAGTAAATAATCTATTATACCTCGTGCATCATTACCTGAAATTACTTCGTCTTTTCCTTCTGCAATAGCACGAACTCTTTCTACATTAATTAATGGCAAAATAGGTGATTCAGGATTGTTCAACACATGTAACATCCAATCACTAATACCTTGTAGATAAGAGGCATCCTTAGTGCTTGGATATGCACTTTTTTTGCGATAACGTACATCTTCTGGAAGTACATTTTCAAAAGCTCTACGTAAAATACCTTTTTCAATATTGTCTATGCTTTTCATTTCGAATGGGACATTCCATAGGTATTCTACAAGCCGGTAATCGCAAAATGGAACTCGTACTTCAAAGCCATTCATCATACTTGTGCGATCTTTTCGTTCTAGCATAAATGGCAAGAAACGTGTAATAAACATGTAAGACATTTGACGTTGCTTCATTTGCAGATCACTTTCACCTTCTAAAAAGGGAACCTCAGCAACTGCATCTTCAAATTTTTGTTTTTGATATTTTTCAGGGCTAATCTTCGCTCTAAAATCTTCTGATAGAATTTCTGTACTATACCATAAATTAACACTCCACGGGAATATCTCTGCATCTAGAAACTTCTCTTGATGGAACCATGGATATCCTGAGAATACTTCATCTGCGGATTCGCCTGAAAGTGCAACTGTTGCGTCTTTCTTCATTTCCTTAAATAGCAAATAAAGAGACGTTTCCAGTTCTCCAACTCCAGGTAGATCACGCGCTCGCATTGGAGTTAATAAATACTCTATTAAACTATCTGATCCTAACTCTATAGAATGATGCTTTGTTCCTACATATTCAGCCACACGTTTCACCCAAGGTTCATCACGATCAAAACGAAGGAAGTCTTGCTCAAAGTCTTTTTCATCATTGATGAAATTCAGGGAATATGTATGAAGGCGTTCCCCTTTATTCCCAAATTCATTTCCTGCTAAACCTGTTAAACCACTGGAATCTAAACCTCCGGAAAGCATAGATACCACTGGTTTATCAGCAATTAACTGCCGTTTAACCGTATCTTGTAAAATGGAGCGGATTGTCTCGACTGTTGTATCAATATCATCTACATGTTTTTTACTTTCAAGTTTCCAATATTGTGTCGTAGTCGAGCCATTAGAGGTAAACGTCATATAATGGCCAGCACGCACTTCATGTATATCCTTGAAAATAGCATGACCAGGAGTACGTGTTGGTCCAAGGCAGAATATTTCAGAAAGTCCTTCTTTATCTACCTCTGCATCTACAAATGGATGCGAAAGTAAAACTTTTAACTCTGAACCAAAAAGAATTGCGCTTCCCCTTTGAGCAAAAAATAAAGGCTTCACGCCTAGATGGTCACGACCAAGCATCAATTTCCCAAATCTTTCATCCCAAATACCAAAAGCAAAAATCCCATTTAAGTGTTGAACACAATCTTCTTGCCACTCTAAGTAAGCGTGTAGTAATACCTCTGTATCCGACTTGGTCTGAAATTCATGACCTTTCTCCTCAAGTTCTTTACGTAATTCTTGATAGTTATAAATTTCTCCATTGAACGTAAGGCCAATCGTATCATTTCCATCTTTATACAGCATAGGTTGAAGGCCACCTTCAGGATCAATGACGATGAGACGTCGATGACCTAATGCCGCTCGTTTTGAAAACCAATGCCCCTCTGCGTCAGGTCCTCGGTGAATGATAGCATCTGTCATTTTTTTTAACGTTTCTTGTTCATGAGACAGGTCTTTAGACCAGTCTATCCACCCTGCAATTCCACACATAGTGTCTACCTTCTCTCAAATAGTATAGAAACCGACTAAAATTGAATATCAGTCGGTTTTCCGTAAAAAAATCCGACTAAAAACATCTTTTAGTCATGTTTATATAATAAAATGAATTGAATAAAAAATCAAATAATTCAATCAAGAAAGAAATCATCGTCCGATTAAAAAATTATTACCTTAAACTTTCATTTTTATCTTAAGTGATACAGTTGCATTCTATTATAGTTATATACTAGAAATAAGAATGGTGTATGTTATTCTATAAGAAGCAAATAGAGGACTTTCTATTAGGAGTTACAAAATTACAAATGAACTAATACAGAATGTAAAGATAGAAAACTTCGCTAAATATTTCAAGGATAGGGTGTAGACAATGATCAAATTAGAAAAAGAAAATAAAAAAATGAAAATCATTCAATCTGCCACAATACTGTTCTCTACGCGTGGTGTCCGTAACACAACGGTTGATGAAATTGCAAAGACAGCTAAAGTTGGTAAAGGTACTATTTATTATTACTATACAGATAAAACTGAAATATTATGTGACTGCTATATGCGTCATATTCAGCTCAAACGCTCACAATTATTTAATTTATATAAAGAAGAAAAAGATGTTTTACTTCGAATACAAAAAATTCTTCATTATATCAGCCTAGAATATCATCAAGATCCGTTTGTTTCTACACTCTTTCAAGAATATAAAGAGTACCATTCACCTGAAATTACAACTTGTTTTAAACAATCTGAAGAAGAAGCAATTAACATGATAAGTAATTTGCTCGAAAAAGGTTATCAGCAAGGAGCTTTGCATAAGGTACCATTACCGCTTACAGCTTTTATGTTAGTACGAATGATTTTTAACTACGAACAGGATTATATAAAAAATGATAAAAGTGATACAGAATTTCTGCAGTTGCTAAAACATATGCTTCTTAAAAACTAGTTTTAACAACAAAAAAATAATTGTGGTACAAATATATGAAGAAGAACGTGAATAATGAATGGTTTAATAAACTCTTTTCATTCTGGCCAAACATACGAAATATCCAACGCTTATGTAGAAATGAATGAAAAAATCATATAAATTTTTCTAAAATTAGAAAGCCTATACTTAAATCTACAATAAAATAGTTCAGTAAAAAGAGCGTGTTTTCATCTATCTAAACACGCTCTTACAAATATTTAAACCCTATATGAATTGCTTATTCCATTCTGATTTTCTTTTAACTAATATATCTCTTTATATACGATTATCATGCCAAAAGTTTATTGGAAAATGATTGTTCTCATCATAAGCTTCAAATTCGTACCCTTTTTCTTTTAACCCTTTTATAATTGCAGGAACTGCCGCGACAGATTGTGGATGAATATCGTGCATTAAAACAATTTCCTTTGAAGACGTCGCACCTGCTAAGACATTTTGAACAATCTTTGCAGCTGCTACATCAACGGGTAATTTATTGTATTTCCAATCTAAAGAATCAATTGTCCAATCCCATACTTTCAAATTATTTCCTACCACTTCATTTCGAAGTGATTCATTTAAGCCAGGCATTGATCCATATGGTGGACGTGTTAATTTCGGTGTGTATCCAATAACGTTTCTAATTAAAGATTGATCTTCTTTCATTTCCTTCACATATTCCTGATTGGTGTATAGCTTTTTAAAATCATGTGTCATACTATGCATGCCCACATAATTGTTTTCTACATGCTCTCGTTTCACTAAATCTGGGAACCTTTTCACATTATCTCCAATTAAAAAGAATGTTGCTTTCACATCATTTTTCTTTAGTACATCTAATAGATTAGCTGTATATTTTCCAGGTCCATCATCAAAAGTTAAATATGCAACTTTTCTTTCTTTACCATCAAAACGATTAGGTATCAATTTTTTTAATTCATTTTTAGGTAGACTGCTCACTTGCTGAACACTATTTGCCTCTTCCGCATTTACCAGCTTAGGATTCGTAATAGATTGAAACACGTAATACCCTATTGCTACTAAAGTAATAGCCAACAATACACTTATAATTCTCTTTTTCTTAAGCTTAGTTTTCATATTATAATCTTCTTTCTATCTTAATAATAATCTGTATAGGTG
>NZ_JBNLYC010000278.1:0-3947 GCF_050172015.1 Bacillus sp. GMa5/1
ATGTGATAGCCCTTTTTCTTATTATCTTTCTTCACCTGCTGTTTGTTGTGCATCAAACGTCCAATTTAATTGTAACTTATCGCCTTGGAATTGATTTTGATCTTTTCCATTATCAACGAACTCAAATTTCACTTTGAATTTATCAGATTTACCTGCTGAAATACCTTTTTCATCCCAGAACCAAGCCGATAAATCATTATCTACAGCTGTAAGTGTGTCACCTTTTAATTTATCTAAAGTAGTTTGTTTCACAATTGTCTCATGCTTATCTACATTTTTTAAGAATGTTACTTTAATATGTTTACCAAAATCATCTTTATTGTCTTTCTTTACATCTTCTACATTATAATCTGTTTTCAGTAGAACCTTTTTAATATTTAAAGAGCCTTTATTTTCTAGTTTAAATTCTTTTTCAATTGTATCCCCAGGTTTTAAATTCGATACGTTAACAACTGTTGATGGATTTAATGCTAAATCCAGTGTTCCAGCCGCAAATGTATTATTTGACACTTCTTTATCACTGAAAAATGCAAATGTTCCTCCACCAACTAAAGCTGCTCCTAATACTGCTGATGTAATACCCATTCCTAATTTTTTCTTTAAAGTCATGTCCATATCCCCTTAATATATATTTGTTAACTTCCTAAACGGAAAGTATAACCAAACGAACTAGACGGATTGTTCTACTTTTTTATCTTTCTTTTCTCCGTCAATGCTACGAATAGCACCAAAAATAGAAATCGCGGAATACCCAAGTAAAAAGACTCCTGGAATAATAAGAAGTAATGCTGCTCCCGCTTTTGAATTCGCATAATTCAGTAAATAACCAACATACGGAACTGTAATATCTGCATACTTTCCAACTACATTTTCTGCAAGTACTGGCTCTAAATCTGGTCCGTTGTTGTTATCCCCTTTTGTTTCATACATTACTTTTCCATTTGTATCTTTCACACCGATAATACGGTGAGTGATAATTTTTTGATCTTTCTCTTTAAAGGTAATAACATCACCTTTTTGATATTTAGAACCATCTTTGTTTGGTTCTATTGCAATGATTGATCCTGTTAAAAACGTCGGCTCCATTGATCCTGAAAGAACGCTCTTAAATTGATATCCCATCACTGTCGGATCACCACCGCTTGCTTTTGAAGAAATAACTACAAAAGCTAAAAAAACCATCAATGCAAATAAAACAAATGAGATCGCGTTGCTAATTATCTTCCATATTAATTTCATCGTCTCTCTCCCTCTCCGTTGTTTTATATTATTTCAAGTATGCAATATCCACTTGCGTTCTTTAACAAGAACACAAGTAAATGATATAACGAACTTTAAGTTATTGCAATAAGAAAATTTACAATTATTAGTTATTTAAAATATAGAAAAAAGACTGTGCCAAAATTTTACACAGTCTTTTTATTAGTAATTTATTTACCTTCTGATTTCATTCCTTTTGTATTTCGGCGCAACACTACATATAAAATTGCTCCAAATAATATAATCGCACCTATCCCAACACTTATTACTTTCACATTTGAGTCTTTTACTTCAGGCATAGTTGTATCTTTTTTAGGCATCGTAAAAGTGACATCTTCTGTTGAAAGAACATTTACCGTCGCAATTGTTTGATTATTTTTCGTAATATCAACTGCACCAACTACCTCACCACGATGTATTCCTTTATGATATAAAGATTCTTTATCTAATGAAGCCGCCCGGAAAATAGTTTTCACATTTTTCCCTTCATCTTTCTTAAGCATAAGCTCCGCACTTTGTTCCAACTCAGAATTAACATCTTTATTTAAATATGTTGTTTTTTGATGCCAATTATGTTTATCAAGCACCATTTGCTTCGTAAATTGACCGAAAGAATATTCCGCCATCTGCTTCAAATCTTCATAAATTTCAGGTCTTTGAGAAGCCATTACTACGCTTATAATACGATTTCCATCTTTCTCATTTAATAAAACAAGTGTATTACGTGCTTCATTCGTAAACCCTGTCTTACCGCCAATGCTATATGGATTTTCAAAAAAATTAGATTTATTAAAAATAGACACCGTCTGCCTAGACGTCGTAACTGTCGTTCTTTTCGTATTCATCGCTTGTAAAATTTCAGGATACTTTTGCACACCCTTCGTAATCATAGCCATATCATACGGCGTCGTATAATGGTTCGGATCATGCAATCCATTCGGTGTTACAAAGTGGCTATCTTTCGCCCCTAATTGCTTCGCTTTCTCATTCATCATATTAGCGAAATTCTCAACACTCCCGCCAATCCGCTCCGCAATCGCATACGACACATCATTCGCACTCAGCACCATTAAAATCATAAGCGCAGTATTTCTATTAATTGTCTCTCCAGGTTGAAACTCAATTTGATAATTACTCTTCTCTTGATCTAATGCTAATTGTGAAAATGTAAATTGATCCTCTGGCTTTGTATGCTCCATTAGTAAAATCGCTGTTAACACCTTCGTCGTACTAGCAGGATATGCTCGGTGATATGCGTTTTTATCATACAAAACATCTCCTGTTTTCGCATCAATTGTCGTTGCAAACTGACTAAAAACATTCGGTCCTTCCGCAGGTGGTGGTGCAACTTGTTCTGGATTTACTCCAATATTCGTCTCAGCACGCAATGTTATGGGCGTCAAAAAAAACGAACAAATAACTGTAATAAAAACCAAAATTTTCTTAAAATTTACCATATGACTCTCCCTTTTCCATTTACTCCTTAACAAAATAATAAATCTACCAATCATATGTAATTTGTATTATATTGGAAGAAATTTCACTATTTTTTACTATATCATACTTTTACGATAAAGAACATAAATATACAATAAAAATAAGAAGGAATTACTCTTTCTTATCCTTCTCATCAATCAACGAATCTATTAACTTTTGACTAGCTTCCTCGGGCGTAATCTCATCTGTTATTCCCATAAACGACCAACCTTTAGAATCAACCCACTCAACAAACTCTTGTAAAAATTCATCATGTGTAACATCCACATCAAGAATCGATCCATTAATCGAAATCGTTCTATTTTTAGACACGCGCATCTTGAACGTTTTTCTTACCATTACAACTTTTCTCCCTCTACTTCTGAATATTTATAAAGTGACACTTTCATCAACCCTCACGAATCGGACTTTTACGGGCATTCCGACCCGAACCTAACTTCTTTACTTTTGCTGAATTTCGAGGTAAGGGATCTTACTGCCCGCAAATAGCGAGATAAAATAATCATGTATCTCTGTTATACATGATTTTCAGTAAATTGTAAAAAGGATATATTGGCCAATTGGCATATTGAAACTGAAAATCTATCATTCTGCAAAAATATCAAATGATATGTAATTGTTCATAAATGACTAAATAGATTCACATAAAAATAAAACAACTTACATTTTACCACACCAAATACAAATGACTTTCTTACAATGGAATGGAGTATACTAGAAGAAAACTTAAAATGAGGAGGAACCTCATGACGCGTTGTACGTATTGTAAAACGAAGTGGACAATAAAAGATGTATGGGCAATACTCGTGACATTTGAAAAGGATTGTCCGTATTGTTTTATGAGACAATATCTATCAAAGAAAACGGTGAACGCTATGCCAGAACTTATAAGCTTACCTTTACATTTCTTACTCCCTTTTCTTGTTGATTTGAGTGCTGAAGGTCCTTTGGATTGGTATCGTAAATAATATAACCACTACATCCAAAGACTACTTTCTACTGAATTCGCTTCTCATCATTATTCCTTCATACATTACTAGCATAATCGCTTATACTTTCCCTTTTGAAGATTCTGTAGCTTAGCAGGAAGAGCGTCCCCTGAACAAGGTTTATCAATTATGACTTTAATAAACGATGATATATGCATACTGTTAAGCATAAAAAATTAGCATTAAGTTCCACTCAAATAT
>NZ_JBNLYC010000279.1:0-3947 GCF_050172015.1 Bacillus sp. GMa5/1
AGGATATAGAGATTTTAAAAAAATTATTTCTTTGAATATCAAATTGCACGAAAAAAATAAAGGATTCTGACAATTTATGACTAATAACAGAAATAAGGGGCAACATTTGTAAAATATATTTTTAACTGGGGGTTTTGTATGATTCAAGTTCGAAATCTAGTAAAATCATTCGGTTCACTTGATGTGTTAAAAGGAATTGATTTAGAAGTAAAAGAAAAAGAAGTTGTTGTTTTAATTGGTGCCAGTGGTTCTGGTAAAAGTACATTACTTCGCTGTCTTAACTTTTTAGAAATGTACGATGAAGGCGAAATTCACTTACAAGGTGAGCGAATTGATCCAAAGCATTCAAATTTAAATAAAGTCCGTGAAAATGTCGGTATGGTTTTTCAGCACTTTAACCTCTTTCCTCATATGACCTCACTAGAAAACATCATAGAAGCACCTATTCACGTAAAAAAATTAGAGAAAGCAAATGCAAAGGATATTGGAACTCAACTTCTCCAAAAAGTCGGCCTTCAAGATAAAGCAGATGTAACTCCTCATCTTCTTTCAGGTGGTCAAAAACAGCGCATTGCCATTGCACGAGCTCTTGCAATGAGCCCTAAGATTATGCTATTTGATGAGCCTACCTCAGCTTTAGACCCTGAACTTGTTGGAGAAGTATTGCAAGTTATGAAAGAACTTGCTGAAGAAGGGATGACAATGGTTATTGTTACTCATGAAATGAATTTCGCAAGAGATGTAGCTGATCGCGTCATCTTTATGGATGATGGAAAGATTGTAGAAGATGCTCCGCCAGCACAATTCTTTTCAGCTCCATCACATGAACGGGCAAAACAATTTTTACGCAACGTTTTATAATGTAACTTTTGTTTCGAACGAAAAAGAATACATTCATACGGTGCACAACTAATCATCCAAATAAAATATTTCAATAACATACTAAAAAACCATCCGTATGATCAATATATAGGAGGGGTTTTATGAAAAGAAAACTATTAACCATTGTTGCTAGCATTACACTATGTACATCTTTCATACTAGGAGCTTGTAGCAAAGAAAGCTCTACTACTTCAACAAATGGTGAAAAAGAATTTCGCTATGCGATGAGTGGATTATACAAACCTTTTAACTATAAAGAAAATGACGGCAAACTTGTCGGTTTTGATGTAGAAATCGGTGAAGCTCTTGCTAAAAAGATGAACATGAAGGCTACGCCAGTTACAAACCCATGGGAAACGCTGATTCAAGGTCTTCAAGCGAAGAAATATGATGTAATACTGGGTAGTATGGCAATTACAGAGGAGCGCTTAAAAGCTGTTAGTTTCTCAAATCCGTACTATCGCTCTGGCGCCCAAATTTTTGTAGCTAAAAAGAATAACGCTATCTCTTCTCCAGAAGATTTAAAAGGTAAGAAAATTGGTGTTGTAAAAGCTAGTACCTTTAAAAATCTTGTTGCAAAATATACAGATCAAATCACTGAATATGACAGCGATATTACTGCTCTTATGGATTTAGAGCCTGGGCGTGTTGACGCAGTAATTACGGATCAAATGGTTGGTCTACGTATGATAAAAGAAGGAAAATCAAATATAAAAGAAGCCGGAAAACCATTAAATCTTGATGAAATGGGAATTGCTATTCGCAAAGATGATAAAGAAATGGTTGAGAAAGTAAATAAAGCGTTAGATGAAATCATTAAAGATGGTACGTATGAAAAGATCAGTAAAAAATGGTTCGGGCGTAATATTCTCGGTGAAGAGGAAAAAACGAAGTAAGTTAGCCATTCAAAAGATTCATAAACAGTGCCCCACTGATTAAATGTTCATTTTATGTGGGGCATTTCATTCTCTACTAAAATCTATACAATATGAGGTGAAACGCATGTTTGAAATTTTTATCTCTACCTATCCCACACTCTTAAAAGCTACTATTGTCACATTACAATTAACATTAACCTCCCTAGTACTCGGTTCATTAATTGGATTATTATTTGCTTTCTTTCGGATCTCGAATAACAAAGTTTTAAATAGCATTGCTCATATCTATATTGCTATTATTCGTGGTACACCTTTAATCGTTCAAATCGCAATTCTCTATTTTGGCATTACATCTGTCATTGTTTTCTCCCCTTTTTGGGCAGGAGCAATTGCTTTAGCAATTCATAACGGTGCATATATTACGGAAATTTTCCGAGGATCCATTCAATCCGTCGACCGGGGACAATTGGAAGCCGCTCGCTCCTTAGGTATGCCTTACCCTTTAGCTATGCGCCGGATTATATTACCACAAGCATTTCGTCTGTCTCTTCCTCCTCTAGGAAACCAATTTATTATCGGATTAAAAGACTCTTCACTTGTCGCTTACGTAGGACTGTCCGAGTTATGGGGATCAGGTTTATCAATTGCAGCAGGTAACTTCCAACAATTAGATACTTACATAATCGTTGGTGTATACTATCTCGTACTTGTTCTTCTATTTACTTATTTTGTTAATCTCTTAGAAAAACGACTACAACGAAAAGAAACTAACTCCGTCCAATTCCATAAAAAGAACAAAAAGGAAGTTTCTTTATAAGAAAAAGCAAGCCTGAGATGGCTTGCTTTTTCATTGCAAAAATATATTAATTTTTACTGATTTACTTTTTTAATACTCTTTTCTTCCTCTATATGTTCCTCACGATATGAAATATTATGAGGATCTAGTCCATTTCCTAAAGAACCATAGAAATGCTCTCTATGCGGATCCACTAATTCACTTCCTTGATAATACACACGTGGTGTATTCCATAGCGCTGCCAAAGCTTTTGTCATCGGCATCTCATGATAGCGTTCCGGCCACATTTCTTTAATCTTCTCTTTTACTAACGGATAGTATTTAGAACTCATAGCAGGAAACAGATGATGTTCTGTATGATATGAGAAATTGAAATGTAAAACGTCTACCCAGCGCGGCACTGTTACTGACAAACAGTTTGCTAACGGATCATTTACTGGAACAATTGGATTTAAGCGGTGATTTGTTGCGATATATGCCATTACAATAAAGTTAGCAATTAACAACGGAATGACATATGCAAATAACCATTTTCCAGGTCCCATAATAAACAATAAACTAATCCAAACTGTCCAAGGCAAAAGAAGTTGAAGCCATACAGATTTTTGATTGGATGACTTGAACTCTTTTATAAAATGAAAGAACATTCGAGTCGAATGCAATGTAAATTGAATTGTTAGTGACAGAAAACTAAAGAATGAACGTACATGTAAAGGCATACGATATACCCAACTCAAAAACTTACTCTTCTTAAGTTTCTCAAGTGTCGGCCATGCATCCGGATCATTCTCTTCATGCTGTGTATGAACATGATGCGTTGCATTATGCCACTTTCTCCAAAGCTTTGGCCCTGTTGATAATGGCATAAATGCAATCGCGCCTAAGAAGTCACGAAGCCATGCCTTTCTTACAACAGTTCCATGTAAAATTTCATGCCCTAAAAATCCAAGTGAAGCAAAACATAATCCAAGAACAATCGCAATTCCTAGATTCGCCCACACATTCAATTCAAATACACCAATCGATATTAACCCCGCCAATGCCACAAGCAAATAAGCCAGTCCACCAAATAAACGAGTAGGCACTGGTTTAAATGCTTTTTTCGGCAAATGTGGTGATACACGTGCTGCATACCACCCAAACGTATGAAGCTCCTTCATCCTTTTGCTCCTTTCTTATGCCGCGCCTTGCGCAACTTACATATATCAATTCTTGCTTCCAGATTGATTTTACTAGATGATCCAAAAAGCATCTATTATAAGGAAAATATACTCACTCTATCGTCACTTATTTTTCGCTTTTATTATCAATGAAAAACATTTCTCTTTTTACTCTCTATCAACCTTTCCACATGATGAATCATAACAATAGAATTTCTATATTGTCAACAC
>NZ_JBNLYC010000280.1:0-3930 GCF_050172015.1 Bacillus sp. GMa5/1
CATATGGAAAAATTCACAAAACAATTCGAACACTTATATTTAGAATAAACACAAAAAATTGCCACCAGTTAACTTAACTGGTTGGCAATTTTTTAACGAGAATGCTTTACAAATAGTTGAATTGCTTCTTCTGGTACATAGCACTTTCCATTACTCTCTACAATAATACTTCTTAATTCATACCCTTTACCATTGATACGAATTATATTTTTGTTACCAAATAATTGTGCTTCTACTTTATTATGTTTTACTACGAGTAACGGGTTTGCTCCTTCGGTTTTGTCGGCTGTTACAGTTGCACCGATTTTCTTAAAGGCTTGTTCACTCTCTAAAAATATTTTATTCGTTACTTCTTCTAAGTTAAAGCCCATCGCTTTCGCCATCGTCTTCGCAATGTCTGTATTTTGGATTAAGCCTTCTGGTTTTTGAGGTCCATAAGAATGTAAGAATACATCCTCACCTGTATGTCCTCCTGTCGTAAAGCCGATATTTGCACGATTAGCCAATAATGTAGTAAAAATTCGTCCTACATCCATTTTCTTTTTTGCCACTTTTAATTGTTCTTTTTCATCATGAGTTAGATTATCCAAACCGTATAGTTTAGCTACATCTTCTACATTTGATAAATCAGATTTCAGTTTATTTATAGTTCCTTCAAGTGTCATTTTCGCCTTTTTCAATGAATCAATGTATACAGAAACCGGTGTAGTATTGTATCCTTTTGTCGTATTCCTATTCCCTATAGAGATGCCGCTGTTACCATGATCAGTTAAAGCGATGAGCATCGTATCCCCATCTTTCTTCGCAAATTGTAACGCCTTTGCTACCGCTTCATCAAATGCTAATACATCACTAATCATCCCAATTGGATCATTAGCATGAGCTGCCCAATCAGGCTTACTACCTTCTACGAATAAAAAGAAGCCATCTTTATCTTTTGATAATGTTTGAATTGCTTTTTCTGTCATTTGAGAAAGTGTTGGTTGTTCTGGATTTGTTGCTATACGATCCATATCAAACGCAAGAGCATGATGTGAGAAAGAGCCCCAAATTTTATTAGATTTGGAGTTCAATAACGCATCTTTCGTTTCAACGAAATCGTATCCTTTGTCTTGAATCACCTTTACTAAATTTTCACCATCTTTTCGGATTCCATTACTTTTCATAGGTAACAGCGCCGCTTTTCCCCCGCCTAATACGACATCTATATTTTGATATACTTGCTGCTTCGCAATTACGTCAAAATGTTTGCGATTGACATGGTGAGCAGAGAATCCGGCCGGAGTAGCATGCTGAATTTCAGATGTAGCAACAATGCCAGTTGCACGACCAGTACATTTTGCGCCTTCTAATACGTTTGCGACCGGCCGTAACTTTTCTTCTTCTTTTATTGGCTGTAAGCTAGGCGAACTTACAATAGAAGGTAATATACCTACATATCCTGAATTCGATTTATTTCCAGTTGCTAAAGCTGTTGCTGCTGGCGCTGAGTCTGTAATAGCTGATTCCGCCGAAAACGTACGAACACCTCCTGTTACAATTTGATCTAACGTAAGCGGTGCCCCTTTATACCAGCGAGCCAATGTTGTCGCCGTTGAACTCGTTCCGTCCATAACCATCATAATTATATTTTTAGGCTGGTGTTCTACTTTTTTCACCTTAGCTTTGGCCGCATGATAATTCATCATACTTTCCGTACTTAATACGCTTACTATTATAGCTCCCACTAATAGTAACTTTTTCATCTTCACACCATAATTCAACATGATTGTTCCTCCATAAACTTTGCATTCATTTCAATACACCTTATTTCCTTTTCCATACCAAAACCTACATATGTTTTATTAGTTCCCAATTCTCATAAAGCTAACAATAGTTACTTTCTCTTTCTTTAATTAAATATCGATATGTATCATTTATCTTATAAAAAAGATTTAACATCCTTTTCATTAATTACTTGTTTAACAATAAATCCTCGATTAAAAGAAATAAAAATTTATTGTTAAACAATAAATTTCATGTTAAATTAATAAGATATTAAATAAATGAGGTGCTTTTTATGAAACAAGGATCCACACTCTTTTTAAAGACCGTTGTAATTCTAATCGGAATCCCCGTTCTTGCTATGTGCATTTTTTTAGTCCCTAAAATAGGAAATTTTGCCGCAGAATTATATCCAGATATTGCATATATTAAATATCTTGTATTTATCAATTTATACGCAACAGCAATACCTTATTACTTCGCACTGTACCAAACATTTAAGCTTTTAAACTATATTGATAAAAATAACGCATTCTCAGAGCTATCTGTTCAAGCTTTAAAAAATATTAAGTACAGCGCATTGGCAATTAGTGTATTATATGTATTAGGTATGCCACTTTTTTATCTCGTGGCAGAGAGAGATGATGCCCCTGGCATTATTATTATCGGAATGATTATGATTTTTTCTTCAATGGTAATCGCGGTCTTTGCTGCCGTTCTCCAAAGACTATTAAAAGATGCTATAGATATAAAATCAGAAAATGATTTAACGGTCTGAGGTGAATAATATGGCAATTATTATTAATATTGATGTAATGTTAGCAAAAAGAAAAATGAGTGTAACAGAACTTTCGGAGAAGGTTGGAATTACAATGGCTAACCTTTCTATCTTGAAAAATGGAAAAGCAAAAGCAGTCCGTTTTTCAACTTTAGAAGCAATATGTAAAGCATTAGAATGCCAACCGGGTGATATTTTAGAATATCAACCTGAAGATACCGAGTAAAAAGAGTACTTCATATGAGTAATGGGTTCAGTGTAGGAAGAGAAAAATGCTAATAACCATTAGAAATAACAAACTAAAACGCTCAGAAGATATTCTGAGCGTTTTTATTTCCTTATTCAACTAAAGCACCAGTTAGTGTAAAAAGCTATTTCACCATTTGTATGGCTAACTTATCTTTTAACATTGACCTATATGAGTCAATTTCATATTTTGTATTATTGATTTTTTCTTTTTTCATTTTTAACATATCGAATATTTCTAATTCTAAATTCCTTCTAGCTTCAAGAACTTTTATCGCTCCTTCTATACCTGAATGGTTATGTTCTTTTCCATAGCCTTGGTTAGTGTAATAGTCAATAATTCCTGTGGACCATTCTGGAGTTCTTTCTTTTAACGCCTTCCTAAATGAAAATTCAAGATTATCTTGTTCTACATACAATAACATTGGATTTAAATTCTCTATGATTTTTGCAACTTTCATTACATAATTTATTATTTTTTCTTTTTGTTCACCATATTTAATCATCCCAATAGTTAATGGATTTTGTATGAAACAACATTCAAAGATATAAACCTTATTGTCTTCTAGAGCGGTTTCAGCAAAGTCATTCCATTTATCAGCAATTAATTCAACATTTTTATCGAATGGTAATTCGTATATATCATTTTTAAAAATAATGTTAAATAATTCGTCCGAAAACTGGTCACCAAACTCATTTTTTATCTTTCTGTATGGTAATAAATAATTGCTTCCTTTTTTTAGAACTTTCTTAAGGAGCACTTCTTTAAAATCCCCACTGTTAGATAATAATCTATCGAACTCAAATTTATTAAAACAAGATACACCATCATAGTCGGCTGGGTGGTTCAAATTTCCTTCTAAAAATAGTTCAACTTCAATTTTATTTTGGCTTAGAATTTCATTTATTAGCTTTGCAGTGGTTGATTTTCCAAATCCAGGTAACCCTTCTACTATTATTAGTTTTGTATTCATAATTATAAATGCCTTCCTTCAAAGTATTTAACTAAGATTAAAAAAATCACTTACTCCACTGCAATCACCCCTTCAAAATATGATATTTACCATTTCCTTTGAAAAAACCTTCTTAAAGTAACCTGACTGTTAGTTTAAGAACATTCTTTCATAATCTCTACAACTATT
>NZ_JBNLYC010000281.1:0-3920 GCF_050172015.1 Bacillus sp. GMa5/1
ATAATCGGAAATAATAAAAATATAAAGTTCTCATATTTACTAAAGATAAGTAATCCTTCTATTTTATTTTTCTACAATACAATTACGTTTTTATAGGGGGGCACCACACATCTATCAACTTAAGAATGGAAACAAAGTGTACTTTCATTTTGTGGGGTAAAGCATTCCTAAAATAGAAGAATCCTCTTAATAATACGCATACCAAATAAACCCTATCGTTTTATCGTTTTCCGACAGAAGACTCCTTCCTCAAAAATGTGAAGGTGTGAAACACCAATTTTAGGGGGGAGATGAATGTCGGTTGGTATAAGCCAACATGTTTGTTATCATTTACTTGTACAGATTGCTCTTCGAAAACTGAAGATATGAGGTTGGTTGCAGAAAAACGTTGCAACCGTAAAATCTTCAACGTTCTATCACCCCATGCTTACCGAAGTTGCGAAAACCAAGCTAAAGTAGGGAGTGTGGTGCGTTAACGTACAAGATACTTATGTTCTCACCGTAGGAACTACGGGTAGAGCCTGCTAAGATAACCGGTGGATACACCGGTGTTCGCAGGAATCTCCCACTTCAAAAAGTCCGTAAGGACGTTAAGTGGTGAGGAGTTCAATAAAAGTCAAGGAAATAGTAATGAAATCCTATATTTATACGATTGAATACAATGTCACACATTTTATATGGTAAAAAGAAAAAGATAGATGAACAGGAGAGTATACCTGTTTACATCTATCCTTTTTTACAAAAAATATGACCATATTAACTACTACAACAAATTTTCATATAGTTATTGAACTATTTTTTAAATAACTAAATTAACCTCTTCGTTAACTTTAATTACGAATAATTGGTCCCCTTCACTTTCAATTGGATTAACTACATCTTCATTAAAAGATTCAGCATGTTATCTACCATTTCTATTAAACAAGCGGTTTTTATTTTCCCTGATTCCTTTCCATACCTAAGGTACCCAAAAGTCCACTGGATTCCCGAGGCTACCATCCACATTTGTGGCTCTGAAAAGACATTTTGTGCCACTAAACGTAACTGTAGATTCCTGAACAAGCTAAATCATGAAAATACACACAAAGATAGATTATCTTCCATTCCATTACTGTTTTGCTTCGTTTGAATAGAAAAACTCGGAAGAACGCCACTTGTTCGATATCTCCTCAATGTGATAAGGTGTCGTCCTGCAGCATCCACCTATTAAACGTGCACCTGCTTGGTACCATTCTTCAGATTGAATATTCAACGCGTTACATTGTTCATGACCATGCCATGTTTTTGTTTCTGGATTATAAGTTTCACCAGAGTTTGGATAAACAATAATCGGTTTTTTGGTGTTTGCCCGCAACTCTTGGATTGCACCAGTCACAACGGTTACTGGCGCACAATTGATTCCTATCGCTACAATTTGTTCACTTTTCTCAAAAGCTCGTGCACACTCCACGAGTTTTATACCTTCACTAATCTCTTTCTCATTTTTTAGCGAAAAGGAAAGCCACGCATATGTTTCTGGAAACTCACGCAATAATGTATCTAATACTCTTGCTTCTTGCAGGGAAGGGATCGTTTCAAATGCCAATAGATCTGCACCTGCTTCGATTAACGCAGACATTCTCGAACGGTGAAAGTCTGCTAATGTTTTATCTGTCACACCATAGTTGCCTACATACTCTGAACCATCTGCAAGGTAAGCCCCGTACGGCCCAACTGATGCAACAACCAATGGTTTAGGCCTATTCGTTTGCGTATTTTCCTTCCAAAAATCATCTCTTGCCCTTCTTGCAAGTAACACCGTTTTCTTAATTAATTCCAAAGCTTCCTGTTCTTGTATTCCACGCTTGGAAAAACCGCTAATAGTAGCTTGATAGCTTGCTGTTATGGCACAGTCCGCTCCAGCACGAAAATAGTCTGAATGAACCTGATAAATTAGTTCCGGATTATCTAGTAACACACGTGCCGACCAAAGAGGATCGTCCAAATTACATCCATGCGCCTCCAATTCTGTAGCTAATGCTCCGTCAAGAAGCATAATGGAATGTTGGGATAAAATATCATCAATTAGGTTGATTTTGTTCGACATAATCTACGCCCCTCTTTTTTAGATTTTTTGTTAGATAATAACTTCCATAGCAAAACAAAATAAACGGTATGCCGCAATATAAGGCAATTCTCTGTGTTGGATCGAATGCAATTCCAATACACGATGCCAGACAAAGGATAAAAGAAGCAATTGGTACGAATGGATATAGTGGTGTGCGATAAATCAAGTCCTTCTCAGAATTTCCTTCTTTCAAAAATTGTCTGCGAAATAGGAACTGCGAAGCACTAATACTCATCCAAACTACAACTACTGCTAGACCGGAAATGGAAACAAGTACGATATAGACAGTATCTGGTGCCACAATACTCGAGAGCAAATCCAAAGCTCCACCCACCATGCTGAAAATGACGGCGTTGATTGGAACACCTTGCTTCGTCATTTTTCCAAAAATCGGGGATATCATATTCTTATTAGCAAGCGACCAAAGCATTCTAGAAGAGGCATAAAGGCCTGAGTTTGCCGCAGATAAAATGGCTGTTAAGATAACGAAATTCATTATGTCAGCTGAATATGGCACCCCAATTCGTTCTAGAACTGCAACAAAAGGGCTCTCTAATACCCCCGCATCGGAAATAGGCAATAACGCAGATAAAACAACAATCGTTCCTACAAAAAAGATGATCAATCTCCACAGAGTAGTTCGAATGGCCTTCGGTATCATTTTTTCCGGGTTCGCTGTTTCTCCAGCTGCAATACCTATTAATTCTGTTCCCGAAAAAGCAAAATTAACCGCAAGCATGGTCATCATAATGGCCGTAGCACCATGGGGAAATAAACCTCCACTTGTAAAATTAGAAAAGAATGGTGTAGGTGTAGCTTTTGAATGAGTCATCGGAAGAAACCCTAGCATTGCCGCTACTCCTAAAACAATAAAAATCGCAATAGCTATAACCTTTATCGTTGAAAACCAAAATTCGGATTCGGCAAAAAATTTAACAGTCAGGACATTTAATACAAAGATCAAAATGGCAAAAAGAGCACTCCATACCCAAACATTAATTGATGGAAACCATCGCTTCATAAGTAATCCTGCGGCTGTAAATTCAGAACCTAAAGCAACAGTCCAAGTTAACCAATACAACCAGGCTACTGTATACCCTGTACCCGGTCCAATGTATTTAACTGCATAACTATGAAATGCGCCCGTTTCAGGCATATGTACGGAAAGTTCTCCTAAACATAGCATAACTAGATAAACCACTAGCGCACCAACCAGATAGGATAGAACTGTTCCAAATGGGCCAGCTTGTTGAATAGTGTAACCCGAACTTAAGAATAAGCCAGTTCCAATCACCCCACCAAGTGATAGCATGACTAAATGACGTGCTTGCATTTTCCTTTGAAATTCTTGCCCATTTTTGTTCTCCATTTCTACTCTCCTTTAGTTATTACCCAGAGAAAACAAAAAACGCACTCTAAAAAAGAGGGCGCTACTGACAAATAAAAACGGAAGCTCTCATCTATCAGGATTATCACCCGCTGGAATTAGCACAGTGTCTACTTAAGCAGACCTGTTGCTGAGGTTTCATAAGGCCAGTCCCTCCACCTCTCTGGATAAGAAATATTTTTTTATAACCTTATCAATCCATTCAATAACTGTCAAGATAATTCTGTTTTTTTAAAAAATTATCTATTATAGAAATACAAAAAATAGAGTATTACTATAACTGCAACCCACTCCTTCTTGGGTATTATTTAAAAATCGAACATACAAAACCTCATTTATTTATGCTACGGTTCACAAGCACTTCCTCAAAACTTGATGTACTTCACACAAATTAACCAGATCCGTAAAATCAGGAACTGGTTAATT
>NZ_JBNLYC010000282.1:0-3917 GCF_050172015.1 Bacillus sp. GMa5/1
TTGAATAGGAAGATTTAAATGTAAGTTACCTTGTGTAATTTGCATATTTTTCTGCTTTTCAATTTCTTCATTTTTACCCTTCTTTGCTTTCTTAGATGTTATTATCAAACTTTCTTTATCATTTTTTAAGCTTTCCACTGGATACCCCAGCTTTTGAACATATTCATTATAATCCGTTAATCTGATTAAGGTCCTTCCATTTTCTGTTGTTATAAACTTTGGAAAAACTAGGATATATTGAAAATGGGCCTTTTCTAGTTGTTTTTTTATTTCAGCTACATGTTTTTCTTCATATACATTTCCTTGAAATGATACATATTTAAATGCATATGGACTTTTTCCTTCAGCTAATCTAGAATTTCCTATCGCGGCGCAAATCCCTATTGCAGTAAATGCCATAGCTGAAACAATTGAGACAATAAAGAATGTTTTTGCATTGTCTTGTAAACGATAAATTAAATCTGAGAATGTTAACAAATTTGTTTTTTTATAAAACAAATTTGATCTTTTCTTAAGTAAACGCATTACATAGACACTTAATTGTGTAAAGAAGAAATATGTGCCGATTACAACAAGGGCGACGCCTAACCCAGTCAATATAAGTAATTGATATTCATTCATATAATCTTTTCCGATTGATATATAAAATGTTACGAAATACCCTAGCCCAATCAAAATAATCGATAACACTGTCAATGCAATAGAACTTCTAGGCTCTGGTTTAGGCTTTTCTTCGGATTTTAATAGTTCCACCACTAAGTTTACTTTTACCAACCTAGAAGTAACTATCGAAATTAAAACAAACAAAATAATGAAAGCTGCACTAGTAATAGTAATTGCTTTAATTGGAAAATAAAATGGAAGTCCATCTTTTAAAGATAAAATAGAGGCACTAATTAATAAGATTAATTTAGAAAAAGCAAGCCCAATTCCAATCCCAACTATAATCGACAGAAAAGCAATTAACATATTTTCAATTAATATTAGCTTGTTTAGTTGTCGATAGGACATACCTTGAATCATTAAAATTCCAAATTCTTTTTTTCTCGTTTTCAAAAAAGTACTGACAGAATATAAAATAAATAAAAATGAGAAGAACCATGTTAGATACTGTGAAACCTGAAGACCTATATTCCCCAGCGTGTTCATAGTTATACTCGCGTTAGTAAGTTCTCCTTGTAAGTTAGGATGATAAATTAATAATCCATAGATGAAAAAGACCATAACTGCAAATGTACTACTAAAAAAATGTCCAAGATAAATACGTTTATTACGTAGGATGTTATTAAACGCGAATTGCTGAAACGTCATACATTTTCCCCTCCTATGAAAGACAAGGTATTCATGATCTTTTGATAAAAGGCTTCGCGATTATCTCCACAATATATCTCATTATAGAATTTTCCATCCTTAATAAAGATAACACGATTACAATAACTTGCTGCTTTAGGGTCATGTGTTACAAGTAATATTGTTTCCTTTTCTTCCATATTTACCTTCATTAATAATTCCAGCACATCCTGAGCAGATTTTGAATCCAAATTCCCAGTTGGTTCATCCGCGAGCACCAATTTTGGTTTATGAATAAGAGCTCTTGCAATAGCCACTCTCTGTGCTTGTCCGCCTGAAATTTCATAAGTACGGTTATTTAAAATATCTTTGATACCTAGTTTTTCTGCTAATTGTATAACTAGATTATCCATTTCTTTTAGTTCAGCACCCTCTAGGGTTAAAGGTAAAATAATATTTTCTTTAACTGTCAGTGTATTAAGTAGGTTAAAAGATTGGAATATAAACCCTAAATTCCTACGTCGAAATAATGATAAATCATTCATATTTAGAAGAAATGGATTTTCTCCGTTAATAAGAATTTCCCCTGTGGTAGGAGAATCTATCGTTGATATCATGTTTAAAAGGGTTGTTTTACCGCTTCCTGATGGTCCCATAATTCCAACTAATTCTCCTTCATGGACGGTTAAATCGATATTAGACAAAGCTTCATATGCCATTTTCCCGTTGTAAATTTTACAAATATCTTTTACTTTTAAAATTCCCATAAATATACCTCTTTCAATTTGCTATATTATCTAGTTTATTTTAATCAGATATTCGCTCATATTGATTTATCTTTCATTTTGGTTACAAATGTGTAAGATAAATCAACTAAGGGATTTTTATTATATGAAACCGTGCTTAATATTCGGGAAAACGATAGTTACAATGGTTCCTGAGCCAAATTCAGATTGTAATTCAATCGATACATTTAATTTTTCTGATACTTCTTTTGCAAGATACAATCCCATTCCCGTTGATTCTTTAAATAAACGACCGTTTTCTCCTGTATAGAAAGGTTGGAATACTCTTGGTAAATCAGATTTAGGGATACCGATACCCCGGTCTTGAACTCGTAATATAATTCCCTCTTCTTTCTGAAAAGCAGAGATTGTAACTTTTTCTCGTTTACCGCTAGAATATTTAATAGCATTAATGATAACTTGATTTAGCATAAACTGTATCCACTTAGTATCTGTTTCCACTATGAGATTGGAAGGGATGTTAATTTCAGGATATACATAATTGTGTAAAAATGATTTCTTATTTTCATGTATCACTTTATTTACAATTTCACGTAACAAAACTTTGTCTACCTGAAAATCTTGCTCAAATGTTTCTAGCCGCGCCATGTTTAATACCATCTCTAATCCTTGTCTCATCTGATCTGCTTCTTCCGCTATACTTTCAAACCGTTCATCATACGTGTCTTGCGTAATAAGTCTAATCACGGATAAGGGGGTTTTCATTTGATGTACCCATTGATTCATAAAAGTTACCTGTTCTTCCCTTTTTCGCTCCCATAACTTTATTTGACTTTGATAATAATGATATTGTGTTTTTAATAGGTTCTTAATTGAAATAGAGAGTGGTGTAGAATCTAGTTCTTCTATAGATTCGTGTAATGTTTCTGGTGAGGTGGATAACTTTTTATACATTTTTTGATGACTAAAATATCGGTATAATAGATATCCTGTCATTAAAAAAAGGCCCAAAAAAACAGCATATATTGCTGTTAATAAGTTATTATAGCCGTCATACCAATATACAAGTAATACAACGAATAATTGTATGATTGTATACAATATAAAAGGGACATGCTCACGCATAAATAACTTCATTCTTTACACCTCATTTTCCCAAGTCACATTGAGTCTATATCCTGAACCTCTTACAGTCTCTAAAGCATTTTCTATGCCTAGCTCTGCTAACTTTTTTCTTGTTCGTGTTATATGTACACTTAGTGTATTATCATCAACATAATTATAATCTTCCCAAATTTTATCTAAAATGGCCTCTCTGCTCACAACACGTGATGAGCGAAGTAATAATAACTGAATTATTTCTGTTTCTTTTTTAGTTAAGGTTGTCAGTTTCCCATTCAATCTTAATTCCATTCTTTCTGGATACAATACTAATCCAGTTTGTTCTATTGTACGTTCTCCTAATTTAGGTGCATAACTACCATACGCCCGACGAAGCTGACTTTGAACTTTTGCAATTACAACCTCGTAATAAAAAGGTTTGGTAATATAATCATCTGCGCCATTTTGTAAAGCCATAACTTGGTCCATTTCGCCATTGCGTGCAGATATAAAAATAATTGGACATGTAGATACTGAACGAATTTGCCGACACCAATAATAGCCATCAAATCTTGGTAAATTGACATCTAATAACACTAAATGTGGTTGTACGAATAAGAAGTGATCCAAAATGGTTTCAAAATCAGTTGCAATTATGCCCTGGTACCCATATTTCATTAAATGTGATTGAAGTAAACTTGCAATCTTCTTGTCATCCTCAACAATCATAATTTTTTGCATAGTATCTATCCCCCATCATTTCTACCTAATTATCTCTGT
>NZ_JBNLYC010000283.1:0-3913 GCF_050172015.1 Bacillus sp. GMa5/1
AATTCTAAGCTCTTTAATGGTAATACCCAAATCGTAAAACTCCATTTTTCCACCTACTATTTAGCACTGTATTAGTATAAGAGTATTCTCTAACTTTTAATGTAATGTAAAATCAATATAGTTACAATTATTGATTGTTTCAAAGATTCTTCCCTATCGGTGCTAACACAAAAAACAGGTTAGGAAGAACATACCCTTCCTAACCTGGCCCTCCTCTCACTAGGGACGTTTTCATTCTCACATCGTTTCTCTTAAGAAATTTCATATCAACAGAATAAATACTATCGCGCCACCGAACAAACTTACAAATCCAATAAGAAGACATGAACGTAGAGTGAGTAACTTCTCATCTCATCTACGTTTCCTTTTAACTACAATTAAAAACGCAATAAATAATACATTCACACCAACGATTAAGGAGATAAATAACCAATTCACACCTGTTTCTCCGTTAACTTTATACACGTTTGATTCTTCACGCTTTAAAACGAGATAAAATTTTCCGTTTTCCTCTCTTATAATTTCATCCTGCAACAATCCTCTTAACTCTTGTTTTTCACCAATTGCACTTGCAGGTAAGGAGACTTTTTGTGTTTCTTTCGTATTATTAATTGCTACTAAAGTTACTTCATCTTTATATTTTCGTTTTAGTATGCTCATCCCGCTCTTATCATACAGAAGCTCAAACGTACCGCGTCGTAAAGACGGTCTCGCCTGCCTAAGTTCACCTAGTTTTGTTATGTGCTGCATAAATTTTTCGTCTGACTTAAAATCCATTAATCGTCTATTATCGGGTACACTTCCTCCATCTAATGCAATTTCAGTTCCGTAATAAAAATTCGGAATCCCAGGTGATGTTAACAAATATGTAAGCGCCAGTTTTAAACGTGATGGCGGATAATACATATTTTCTTTTGCAATACGCGCATATCTTTTTGTTTCTTGATCATCTAAAAACGTAACAAATTCCCCTTCTTTTTTACTCACATCGTATAACGATTTCACCGATACATCCGCTTTGGAAAACGATTCTACTATTTTTTCGTTGTATTCGCTATCCTCCTTTGTCATAATACGAAAATCTTTCTTTATCACTTGCATATCTTTTTGCGCGTTATCCCAAAAGGAACGCGGCTTTTTTTCACTATGTATAACATAACTTCCGTCTAAATCAACTTCTTTTATCCACCATTTCGTTGCATCAATTACCTGTTGTTCGTTTTCTCCAAGTGGAAATTGAAATACAACTTTCATTCCTTTTGCATGAGCTTCTTTTACAAGTTCTTTCACATCATTGTCTGTCCCGAAATGTTCATTTACCTTTTTAAAATTTCGCACGTCTAATCCATCGTACTTTCCACTTTCAAAAAGCGGCGAAAGCATAATGGTAGTAAAACCCATTTCTTTTATGTAATCCAACCTTTTTATAATTCCTCTTATATCCCCGCCTTGATACCCTTCTAAATTACCAACTTCTAACTGCTTGTCATTTTTCGGTTCTCCATTATTGAAGCGATCAATCATAATGGAGTATATAACTTCATCTTTCCACTCTCTTTTTTCGTCTGCAAAAGTATGTATTGGTACAAACAAAACAAAAGCTAAGCAAAAACAAATGAATAGTTTCCTAGTCCGTATTTTTCCCACACGCATCCCCCAAGTTTTTAATTGTAAGAATATTATACCAATTATCCAAGTGAAACGCATATGTCGATTTCAATCCTCACAAAATAATCCATGTTACATTTTCTAACATCATGTATATATTTTTCTGAATTTTTAGTTGATTTTTAATTCCTTTTCGAATATGATATGAAACATAACAAAACGATGTTATTTTTTCTAACATTACAGGAGGAGAGATCATGGATATGGGAGATACAGTTTTTATGTTTATGACGACAGTAATGGTCATGTTGATGACACCAGGATTGGCACTTTTTTATGGAGGTATGGTTCGCAGCAAAAACGTACTCAGTACAACGATGCATAGTTATAGCGCAATGGCTATCGTTTCGATTCAATGGATTGTTATCGGCTATTCTTTATCATTCGGACCAGATTGGCACGGGCTTATCGGCACACTTGATTGGTTCGGTCTAAACGGAGTTACCTACGCACCAAATCCAGACTACTCATCTACTATTCCTCACAATTTATTCATGATGTTTCAACTCATGTTCGCCATTTTAACTCCAGCTTTAATTTCAGGTGCATTTGCTGAAAGAATGCGATTTTCTGCCTTTCTTATTTTTATCCTTCTATGGACAACAATCGTTTACAATCCTGTCGCTCATTGGGTATGGGGCGTCGGTGGGTGGCTAAGGGAACTTGGCGCCCTAGACTTCGCTGGCGGAAACGTCGTTCACATCACTTCCGGAGTTGCTGGTCTTGTATTAGCTATTTTCCTTGGAAAACGAAAAAACATAAATGGTTCTTCTCCTCACCATTTGCCATTTACAATGTTAGGTGCAGGCTTATTATGGTTTGGCTGGTTCGGTTTTAACGTCGGCAGCGCATTATCCTTAAACGACGTAGCGTTAACTGCATTTATTAATACAAATATAGCCGCCGCTGCCGCCGCTCTAACTTGGATGCTTTCTGAATGGTTCTTCCAATCAAAACCGACCGCAATGGGAGCTGCTTGCGGAGTTGTTTCTGGTCTAGTCGCTATTACACCAGCTTGCGGGTTCGTTACACCTTTCTCCGCCCTTCTTATCGGAGCAATTGGTGGTATATTATGCTTTGGCGCCGTTTTCTTCTTAAAAACAAAATTCGGGTATGACGATACACTTGATGCCTTTGGATGCCACGGCATTGGAGGAACTTGGGGCGGTATTGCAACAGGACTATTTGCAACTACTGCCGTAAACGGGGATGGTGCGAACGGATTGTTTTACGGAAACGCCGCGTTACTGTTTAAACAACTTGTAGCAATTGGGGCAACCTATGCCTTTACAATCATAATGACGTACACCATTATTAAAGTTATTAGCTTTTTCCTCCCTGTTCGAGTAGATGAGCACGAGGAACACATGGGACTTGATATTTCGATGCATGGTGAGAAAGCTTATGAGTATGTAGAAAAATCGGCAAATTAAAACGAAAAAGGTGTACTCCGTTCTAACACGGGGTACACCTTTTTCGTATATTCATAACGATACAATTATCTCAAACTATTGGTATATAAATATCCTTATCTATCTATTCATATAAACATCTTACCTTTTCATTAGTGCATTTAAAACGAGTTGTACTGCAACCGCATCATCTAAATAGCCGATTGGAAATATATAATCCGGAATTACATCGACCGATAATATAAAGTAGATCAGCGCACTTCCCATTAAAGCAAGTTCTGCAGTCGTTCCCTTCTTCTTCGTAAATCTTTCATACAATTCTTTTAAATCATTAATAAACGGGCCAATACTGCTTACCTTTTGAATCTTTTCAAGAAACCCCTTTTCAATCGTTTCTTTGCCTTCTTCTGTTTGCGAATATTGTTCATAATTCGTTAATTGCTGCTCTACATTCGATATACTAAACTTTTGATCATAGAGCTGTGCGGATTCAAGTAAATGTTCAATGTTATTAATGGAAACATGAATATCCGATTGCTCCTCCTGTTTCGTTTCAATAGAATAGCCTGCTGCCACAAACAAATCACCAACTGGAACACCAAGACTCTCCGCGAACTTTTGCAAATGCTTCGGATTTGCCTTTCGCTTACCATTTACAATCATTGAAATAGTAGCCGTATCAATTTCAGTAAGCAAACTAAGCTTTCGCATCGATAAAGACTTTTCCTTAAGTAACTTTTTCAACAACAATCCAAGATTACTTTTTTCATTATCTTGAGACATATCTCATTCCCCTTTATTCACGAGAATAACCATAGTTATTATAAGAAAAA
>NZ_JBNLYC010000284.1:0-3894 GCF_050172015.1 Bacillus sp. GMa5/1
ATTCTTTTGCTATGAAGAGAAGAAATGTAATAATAAATAGAATTGAACTATTTGATGGAAGGTGAGAGCATGCGCTTACTTGTAGTAGAAGATAATGCCTCGTTATTAGAGTCTATCGTACAAATTTTGCGTGATGAATTTGAAGTAGATACGGCAATAAATGGAGAAGATGGATTGTTTTTAGCGCTTCAAAATATATATGATGCAATTTTGCTGGATGTGATGATGCCAGGGATGGATGGATTTGAAGTAATTCAAAGAATACGTGATGAAAAGATTGAAACACCAGTCCTGTTTTTGACAGCGAGAGATTCTTTAGAAGATCGGGTGAAGGGATTGGATTTTGGTGGAGATGACTATATCGTTAAGCCATTCCAGGCCCCTGAATTAAAAGCGAGAATTCGCGCTTTACTACGCAGAAGTGGTAGTTTAACAACGCAGCAAACGATTCGTTATAAAGGGATTGAATTGTTCGGAAAAGATAAAGACGTTCAAGTAGATGGACAAAGTATTAAGTTGACATTGAAACAATATGAGCTACTAGAGTATCTCATCCAAAATAGCGGGAAGATTTTAATGCGTGAACAAATTTTTGACCGTGTTTGGGGATTTGATTCAGATACGACAGTAGCCATTGTGGAAGTGTATGTGCATCATTTGCGTAAAAAATTAGAACCATTCGGTTATCAGAAAGATATTCAAACTGTTCGAGGTATTGGATATATATTAAAAGAACAATGAAAAAAGGAAGTATGTTTCAAAAGACACGCATTCGTTTGACTATAGTGAATTCATTAGTATTTATCCTATTAATAGGTATATTAGGTAGTATTATTTATTCATACACATATAAGCGTATTTATAATGAAGTGGATCAATCTATAAAAATGATGGCTCAGTATAGAGAAAAATTAGATGTTAAAATACCACCAAGAAAACGTATGGAGAATATCCAAATTGGAGATCCGCGAGTAACTAGAATAACTTGGAATGGGAAAATAGTGAAAATAGAGGGCGATAATCGTAAATTCCGTTCAATTTTTGAAGAGAATTTGGAAAAGTTTTCTCCGGAAAAAATAGGGGAGTTACAAGATATCAAAGTACAAGGACGATATTTTAGAGCATTTTCGCTTCAAAAAGATGGAGAAATAGTTCAAATCGTGCGAGATATAACAGCGGAAGAAGGAATGTTAAATACTTTATTTTTAATCCTCGTTATAGGTTGTAGCATAGGAAGTGTATGTGCGATAGGTATCGGCTTTTTCCTAGCTGGCAGAGCACTCGTACCTATTCAAAATTCATGGGAGAAACAGCAGCAATTCGTTTCTGATGCATCACATGAATTAAGGACACCGCTTGCAGTTATTCAATCAAAAACGGATGTGTTATTTCAGTCACCATCCGCTACGATAGAAGAAAAAGCGATGGATATTTCTACAATTTCAAAAGAATGTAGGCGGTTATCAAAACTCGTTAGTAATTTATTATTACTAGCACGTTCTGATTCTAATCAAATTGAGATGGATAAAAAAACATTTGAACTTGATAAATTGTTAGAAGAAATAGTAGCTCCATATAAAGAGATTGCTTCTTATCAAGAAAAAGAAATGATACTAAAAGTAGAACGTGACGTATCTTTTATGGCTGATAGAGAGCGGATTCATCAAATGATGGTCATACTGTTAGATAATGCGATGAAGTATACAAACGAAGGCGGGCATATTCAAATTGATTGCACGCAAACGAGTAGTTCGATTCGCATACAGGTGAAAGATGACGGGATAGGAGTGAAAGAAGAAGATATTCCGAAATTATTTGATCGTTTTTATCAAGGGGATAGAGCAAGAAGTACGTCAGAAGGAGCTGGATTAGGTCTTTCAATCGCAAATTGGATTGTAGAAAAGCATTACGGAAAAATATCAGTAGAGAGCAAATGGGGAGATGGCACTTGTTTTGAAGTGATTTTCCCTAAAAACCAAAAAATATAAGTAAGAAGACGATCTTGTTTTTACAAGGTCGTCTTTTTTTAAGACAAAGTTAAGAAACTATTTATATTATATATGGCATGAAGAAAGTTCGTTACATGAAGAAGAGACTAGGTGTATGTGAGTGGGGTTTATCAATCATAATGTTATCTCAAGCAGCGATGAGATGTATGTATAGTATTAAAAAAACTAGGGGAATGATGGGAAAGAAAGTATAAGAGGGAGGAATTAATTTTGAAAAAGAAAATGATGACGGTATTCACTATTGGAGTAATGAGCTTAAGTATATTAGGGGGTGCCTCTCCTTCTGAAACATCAAAAGGAAAGACAGATTACACACAACGTAGTAAAGAACAATTAAATAATGGAAAGATACATGCTGTGCATACAGAAGAAAAGGCAGAGAATCTAGGTATTGAAACGGAAGGGAAAGAACAAATTACGTTAGAAAAAGAAATTCATGAGACAGAAGTAGGAAGAGAAGCGAAGCAGCTAGGAATTTCGATTGAAGGAAAAGATGTTGGGACGCTGTCAGAAGAAATCTATGAAACAAAAGTAAAGCAAGAAGCGTTAAAACTAGGCATATCTATAGAAAATACATCAATTGTAAATTTAATTAATCAAATTAATACGATTAAAATTAATGATGAAGCGGATAAATTAGGTATTTCGACAAATGGAAAAGAAATAGAGGACATTGCAGAAGAAATCTATGGAACGAAAGTAAGAGAGGAAGCAGGGAAGTTAGGTATTTCACCAAAAGGAAAAGAGATAGAAGTGTTAGCACAAGAGGTGTACGAACAAAAAGTGCAGGAAGAAGCAAAAAAATATCATATTGATTTATATGGGAAAGATATATATCAAGTATTAAGAGAAATTAATGAACAAAAGGTGCTACAATTGGCAGATGAGCTTAATATGGACAAAGCGAACATGAATATTCAAGAGCTAACAGAAAAAATAAAAAAAGATCAACCTGAGAGAGAAAAAGAACTAAATTTTGTACCAGTGATTCGAACGGATGCTGACGCATTTTATTCTTATTTAACGAACTAAAAAGGGCGTGAGAGTGATACGGAGGTTTAAGTGGTATATATGTATAGCATTACTAGCTATAGCGGTATGGAGTGTATATACAAATGGAATTACAAAGTATGGGGAGAAGTGGACATTCTTCAATATACAAAACGGGAAAGAACCGGAATTTAGTAATAATGATGAAAAGGTCATTTTATCAAGTGTACCATTAATTCAGCAACTACCAGAGCTAGATAGAGGCTGTGAAGTGACAAGCTTAGCGATGATGTTACAATACGCTGGTGTTTCAGTGGATAAGATGACATTAGCAAATGAAATAAAAAAAGTTGATTTTATAGACGATGGTGTGCGCGGGAATCCAAATGAAGGATTTGTAGGTAATATTTATACATTTTCTGAATCGGGATATGGTGTATATCATGGGCCACTTTTTCAGTTAGCGGAAAAATATTTACCTAATAAAGCTGTAGACTTAACAGGGAAGAATATAGAAGAAATTTATAAGAGGATAAAAGCAGGGCAACCTGTAGTCATGATCACAAATGCAACATTTGCACCATTAGATGCAGCTGAATTTACTACATGGGAAACAAATAGTGGAGATGTTTCTATTACGTATAATGAACATTGTGTTGTACTTATTGGATATGATCAGGAATTTGTATATATTCGAGATCCACTTGAGGATAGCTTAGATGTAAAAGTACCGAGAGAAACCTTTGAACAGGCATGGGTACAAATGGGAAGTCAGGCAATTAGTTATGTAAAGAGCGTCAAATAAATTAGGACGAAGAGTTTTAGTAATATGACTATAAGGCGAAGGGTAAAGATTTAAGGATTATAAGAGAAGTTTTATAGAGTAGAAGCTGTT
>NZ_JBNLYC010000285.1:0-3852 GCF_050172015.1 Bacillus sp. GMa5/1
TTATATGCCTATCTTTACTCGATAAACTACATAAATATATTATTATAGCGATTTCTTACTTACAAAAAATTTGGACATACATTTCCACATTCCCCCGTACACTGTAATAAAGTGAAACTTCTATTAGAAGAGATTATTTAACAACAACTTTCTTCATCACATACATATAGTTCGCTTATTAAAACATCATAAATGGAGGCAGACGAATGGACTTAGAGTTTTTAACATCCGTACTAATGATTGTCGGTATCGATGTTGTATTAGGTGGTGACAATGCAATCGTCATCGCACTAGCTAGCCGAAATTTACCTGAATCGAAACGAAATAAGGCTATTTTGATCGGTACTCTTTTAGCGATTGTACTAAGAATTGTCCTTACTATACTAGCTGTCTATTTACTCGACATTCCATTTCTACAATTGATTGGCGGGGTTTTACTTACATTAATTGCAGTCAATTTATTAACCGATAATAGTAACGATCTTTCTTCTATTCAAGGAAAAACAACTTTATTTCAAGCTGTGCGGACAATTGTTTTCGCGGATCTCGTTATGGGGTTTGATAATGTTATTGCCATTGCAGGTGCAGCTCACGGGAGATTTTTACTCGTCATAATCGGCTTACTCATTTCTATCCCGATTATTATTTGGGGCAGCAAACTTATTTTAATACTTATGGAACGATTTCCATTCCTCATTTATTGCGGTGCAGCGATTCTTGCCTATACTGCAGGAAAAATGGTTACACATGAAGACAGACTTGCAACCTT
Source organism: Bacillus sp. GMa5/1 (assembly GCF_050172015.1). Taxonomy (NCBI): domain Bacteria; kingdom Bacillati; phylum Bacillota; class Bacilli; order Caryophanales; family Bacillaceae; genus Bacillus; species Bacillus sp. GMa5/1. Next base: position 770 of record NZ_JBNLYC010000285.1, read on the forward strand.
TTTTCATAACAATCCAAGTTTCACTGCAAGCATTCCTTATTTGTTCATTTTCACTATTTTATGCATCGGCTTTATTGTACAACAAGTTCGATTACGCAATGTGAAACATTAAAAAAAACCTTCTACTATATAATAGGTAGAAGGTTTTCATATTATTATAATTAATTTACAAGACGTTGTGCTTCACGTAATTGGAACGTTCTTACTGTACGTGGTAAGAAACGACGAATTTCGTCTTCGTTGTAACCAACTTGAAGGCGTTTCTCGTCAATCATAATTGGACGACGTAAAATCCCTGGATAGTCACGAATCATCTTATATAAATCTTGAAGTGGTAAAGACTCTAAGTTTACATTCAATTCTTGGAAAACTTTCGAACGAGTAGAAATAATCTCATCCGTTCCGCTTTCTGTCATACGTAAAATCTCTTTAATTTCCTCAATCGTTAATGGATCTGAGAAAATATTACGTTCTGTATAGGGAATATGATTTTCCTCTAGCCATAATTTCGCCTTTCTACAAGACGTACAGCTTGGAGAACTATATAATGTTACCATACAAAGCTCACTCTCCTTAAAGAGTACAAATTCTGTACTAAATACAGTTTTAATTTCTAACTTCAGCAATTTTTCGTGATAACTTGTCTTATTGAAAAGTACAAAAATCACATTTCATGTAAGCAACAACTTATAATAAACAACAATTACTTTTAATAAGTAACTTCTATAATCATTATACAATAGATTTTGCAAGAAATATACAGTAAATTTCCTGCTAGTTGAGAAAACTCTCCCGTGTATTTCACTGCTATGTAACATGATTACGCTCATTTCAGCTGTACTTTAACAATAACTTTCAACCCTTTTACTACTCACTTCCCATAGATTTTTCATATAATATATAGTTATTTATCTATAATCTTCCCTATGAAAAAGAGAACGTTTTCTTACTTTTTCTTGATAAATCAATTAAGAAATGTAAGACTATACAAATGAGAATAAAAAGGAACATTTGTTCTTATTTTAACAAATATCCTCCCTCCTGTCTACATGATTTCTAAAGTAAATTAAATATTTTTCTGACATTTCTTTCTTTTTCATTTTTTATCTCATACAATAAACATACAGACAGGCAAAGGGGGAGTTTTCAAATGATTGCTTTTTTTATTGATTTTATTACGGTTGCTGCCCTCATCATCGGAATAACAGCATTGATTGGTGTCATTACAAATAGCATCGGCGAAAAGCTCTTTGGTGGAAAAGAAAAAATGAAGTTTGTTAACAAAAGTTTGGATGTACAATCTGGCTGGAACCAAGTTGGCGGAAAAGGCATTTATAAGAAACGAACGTATTAAAAAAAGCAGGTGATCACCTGCTTTTTTTCTTATTTCTCTACTGACGCCCATTTAAAGCTTAAATCGCCGCCATATTTATGGTTATACATATTTTTAATTGAATCTCTTTGTAAATATGCTCTACCACGTTGATATACTGGAACGATCGCAGCATCATCAAGTAACATTTTTTCTGCTTCTAATAAGTTATTCCAACGAGCATTTACATCGCTTCCATCTTTTTTCGCCTTCATAATGATTTCATCGTATTTTGGATTAGAGTACTTCATCTTATTTTGTGACCCATCTGTTACAAACATATCAAGATATGTAATTGGATCTGGGAAGTCCGCACTCCATCCAGAGAATGACATGACATAATCGCCCGCATCTTCTAATTTTAGTTTTTGTGCGAATGGTTGTTGTTTAATTTTTACTGTTAAACCTGGTAAATTCTTTTCTAATTCACCTTTTAAATATTCACCAGTTTTCTTTGATAACTCTACATCTTCATTTAATAATTCTAATTCGATTTCATTTTTACCAAGTTCTTTTTTACCAGCTTCCCAATATTTCTTCGCTTCTTTCACGTTTGGTTTTACAATATCCCCGTTTACAGCACGGAAATCTTTTTTATCTGGTCCTTTAATGAAGTTATCAGGAATTAATCCTGTCGCTGGCTTAGAACCGTTATTTAATAATGTATCCACGAATGGCTTACGGTCAAAAGCAAGTGAAATTGCTTTACGAATATTTTTATTTGCTAAAGCTGGATCTTTTTGATTTAAACGAAGGAAGAATACAGATGTATCTTCTACTGTTTGGAAATCTGGTTTTCCTTTATATTTATCAATAAACTCCGCTAATAACGACGCTCGATCAATTGCATTTGTTTCATATAAGTTAATTGGCGTAGATGTATCTTTTACAATATTAAAGTTTACTTCTTCAATCTTCACTTCTTTATTGTCCCAATATGACGCGCTCTTTGTCATTTTAAAGCTACGTTCATGTTGCCAATCACTTAATGTAAATGGCCCGTTATAAAGCGTTGTATTCGCTTCCAAACCAAACTTCGTACCTTGCTCTTTCACAAACTTTTCATTCACAGGATAGAAGATTGGATATACCATTAAATCTACAAGGTATGGAATTGAATTATCTAATTCCACTTCTAATGTATAATCATCAATCGCCTTTACCCCTAATTGATCCGGACTCATCTCTTTTTTATTAATTTTCTCTGCATTTTTTATATCATACATAATGTACGCTGATTTCGCAGCTGTATCTGGGTTAATCGCTCTTTGCCATGCATATACGAAATCTTTTGCCGTCACAGGCTCACCATTTGACCATTTTGCGTCTTCACGTAATTTAAATGTATATTTTTTACCATCTTCTGATTTTTTGAATTCCTTCGCTACACCAGGAACTAGCTTATCATCTTTTCCTAAACTGTATAAGCCTTCCATCGTATTAGTCATTACTCTTGAAGAAACTGCATCAGCTGATAACGCTGGATCCATCGTTGGAATTTCTTGTGTTTCAATTAAGTTAATAACTTGCTTCGCGCCGCTTTTTCCGCTATCCCCTTTAGCGTTTGCTTGCGATTCATCTTTTTGATAGCTACATGCCCCTAACATCATGCTCATCGCTACTGTTGATGCTACAAAAACTGGTATCTTTTTTTTCATACTTCCACCCTCCAAAAAAATGTTAACCCTTTCATTTTCAAACAAAAAGAAAT
>NZ_JBNLYC010000286.1:0-3851 GCF_050172015.1 Bacillus sp. GMa5/1
GGAAAGTAATATTTATTTGTAGAAAATTTTTAGAGATAAAAATAAGCTGAATATTCATGGTAAGAAAAGGGGGCACTTATATGCTAACAAATGATTTAGATTTCCGATTAGAACCACGTTTAAAAGAACTGTATGAACAACATAAAATAAGAGCGCAGAAGATAGACTGGGGTTATCATGAGTTTTTACCATGGGATAAGGGAATGGACTTTAAAAGAGTTCCTTGGGATGAAAGTCAAGTTACTCTCCCTTCTGGTGTAATTACGGCCATTGAAACAGCTTTATTAACAGAAGTGAATTTACCATGGTTTACAACGTATTTATCTGCGACTTTTAAAGGTTCCCTTTCTGTTATTACAGACTTTATTCATACTTGGACCTCAGAAGAGGATCAACATTCGAATTTATTAGAGACATATTTACTACTCACTCGAAGTGTAAACCCTAAACGTATACATGAATTAAGAAAATCAGTCGTTGAGTGTGGATTTGAGCCTGATTTTCATACACCAATCGAAGCCATGACGTATACGACGCTACAAGAACTTGCAACAATGGTGTTTTACAATAATGTAGCTAAGGTGGCAAGTAAGCATGATCCAGATCTGGCTACATTATTACGCCGTCTTGCAAAAGATGAAACACTTCATTATGCGTTTTATCGAGACGTTATTCGAACACATTTAGAATTGGAACCAAATTATTGCTACCATATTGCCAATGTGATTAGGAATTTTAAAATGCCAGGTGCCGTCATGCCTGATTTTGAAAATAGAATGGCTGTGATTGCAAAAGAAGCAAACTATGGGCCACTACAATATTTTGATCAAGTACTTGATGTAGTGGTTGAGTATTGGGGGTTAAAAGACTTACGACCAATTGCCCCTCTAGCAGAAAAAGCAAGAATTGAGATTTTGGAGTATCATATAAGATTGAAAAAAATACGGGATCGATTTGGCCGTTTTCAAGGAAAAACTGATCTACGTTAATGAGTAGAGATTTCAGAATATACGCGTGGGAATTCCCTTTCTTTTATTTGAAATCTAGAACGCTCTCTATTATTTTGCGGCTGTTTTCCTTAATTTAACTTCCGAAGAAAAAAGTTATTGACACCAAAAATAAATTCATGATATTATTGAATTTTTGATAAAAAATAACATATGTGTTAAGCTTGAGAAGGTTACCACATATGGAGGTGGGTTATATGTTTCAAATTGGGGATAACATTGTTTATCCAATGCACGGAGCAGGTATAATTGAAGCCATAGAAGAAAAAGAGTTCTCAGGGAAAAAGCAACTTTATTATGTCATAAAAATGTCCATTAGTAATATGCAAATCATGATTCCTAAAGGCAAAATATTGAGTTCGAATATACGCCCAGTTATTGATATACTTACATTAACGCGCATTATACACATTTTTCAGCATGGAGAATCAGGCGAATTAATGCCTTGGAAACAAAGGTATAAAGTAAACACAGATAAAATAAAAACGGGTGAAATACAAGAAGGTGCTGAAGTTATACGTGATTTAATCCGTATAAAGAAGGAAAAAGCACTGAATACAAGCGAAAAAAAATTGTTGGATGATGCATATAAATTTTTGGTCAGTGAGCTAGAATTAATTAAAGGAATCACTGAAAAACAAATAAAAAGTTTCTGTTGAGATTTATTATAAATACTGTATGACATCCCTCGGAAATATCCTGAATTCTCTGGGTATATGATGATTATTAAAAGGAAAGTATTTCAAAGATATTCAATTTCTTCAACTCACTTTTAGAGTAGATACCTCTTTTGTTATTACTTCAATCTAATCCATTTTTATTTTTAAATTTCTTTTACGAACGTTTGAAGTTTCATCAAATAACTAGATTAAATAGTCACTTGATTTTTACAATCCTGATTCACACTGGCACGGACAAGGAGCAGTAAGGATGAAAGAGAGGTAGGGCTTTCATTGTTTTAGGTAATATACTATCTAAGTCATTATTTCTAGAAGAAAAAACAATCAATCTCACCACTATCTTTAAGAGTGCCTTATATCTACTGAGCCGGTGAATAGTAATTGTTTATCTTCTTTACTTAAAATTGATAAACGAACTGGTAACACCATATGGTCAACTACAAAAAATTGGTTTCCAGACCAGGAAACCAATTTAAATTTTATTTACATACCAATAGTAAATTAAGCAGTAAGAAGGAGTACACACATGAAAAAAATGTTAACAAAAGAATTAAGTAATGAATTAAAGAAGCGAGAAGGGATCATCTCTATTACAGTTGAGTCTTATGAAAAAATCGAAGTTGGTGGAATTCGTGTAGATGGACCAGCTATTATTCTAATTAATCAAGAATAGGTAAAAATAGTTGCATACAAGGAGAAAAGGATCGGCCTTTAAGAGAAGGGGGATCCTTTTTGTTTGTTGCAGCCAATATGGGATATAAATAACTTTTATCTGATGTGTTGGGGTTAAAAGGAAGGAGAGGATGGAAATTATCATGGTGGAAAGCTTAATATTGGTAGGATTTCTTTTTACGTTATATAAATTAGTTGATAAAAAAACAAACTAATTATTTAAAACGATAGATTGTTTCTTTTTTTAGGGCGAGATTTATCTGAGAGTGAAATGGATCATATAAAGGAGGAATTAAAATGGATGCAAGGAAAAAACGCATAAAATACGAGAAGATGTCAAAAAATTATGATCGTATTTATTTAGTTTCGTTTATCCTATTAATTGTACTTGTTTGTAGTAGTGTGATTATCATAGGAGCTACAGGGGGAAAATATGGAGTATTTTTATTGTTAGCAATTTTACTTAACGCACGTATTACGAAAGAATCTCAAAAAAAGTATGAGCACTATTCTAATAAAGGGCGTATTTAAAATGATACATAACCAGAAAGGAACAACCTAGATGTATATTCAAAATATCCCTTTATCATCTCCTATTAACTAGTAAAAGTAACTTTATATAAATAATTTTTTAGCAATGTAGAAATAGAAACCGTACCCTATTAAAATGTTATTTCCGTCCATATAATGAATTATCCTTCTAGCATATTTATAAGATTTATATCATATATTAGTAGAAAGAATGCAAGTTAGAAAGGAGTCTTATAGAATGAGTTATTTGGAGGGAAATGACTTTAGTAAACAAAATATGGTAAGTGTGCCTAATCCCTATGTATATCAGACATTACAATCAGTAATTGGTAAACATGTGGTTATTGAAACTGTAAGAGGAAATATAAGAGGGAAATTAAAGGATGTGAAACCAGATCATTTGCTCATTGAAGATACGGTGCCATATATTGTACGCATTCAACAAATTGTATGGATTATGCCAAAACAATAATCAAATAAAAACACAGGGTTTTATCTCTGTGTTTCTTCAAATTTTCGTTTTTGAATATATGCTTGAGCATGGATAATTTCTTTCTGAAGTTCTTTTAATTCTTCCGTAGATCCAGATTCAATCCTCATGTACGTAGTAACTAGACTAATCATCATATCCATCTTCTCTACTATATTTTGAATGACCTGTTCAGATTGCTCTTTTTTAGGGTGTTGTATTGCTATTAAAGCATTTTCTATATAATTGTTCTTTCGTTGCTGGATATCATAAATAAACTGTTTTGTGTTTGAGTTCATTTGTTATTCCTCCGTTTTGGATATACTTCTATTCTATCATATTTGAATGGAAAATATGATATTACCCTAAATTCACACCTGTCCAGGTTTTAAGGTATTCATAATGTGTTCTAAATCAACTTTGATGTACTGAGACTGTTTTTTTACTGTTCCATTTCGAAAGTATTCAGGAAACTCATTTTTGATATACACT
>NZ_JBNLYC010000287.1:0-3850 GCF_050172015.1 Bacillus sp. GMa5/1
TAAAAGAATGAATTAATGAAAATAATGTTAATCCTTTTATGTTCTAAAAGGTACACCTTTCGAGACACACTCCTTCCTAGCCATATTAAAACCACATCTCCCGATAGATTTGATAAAAACCATTATTCAACATTAATAAAAAATAGAGGATATTTCTCTAATATCCATCGGTAAATTCTTATCATTTTCCCATTGAGAGTTATGACTCTCTCTTTTTTATTTTCGTTCGACAAAATATGACAATATAGTTGTAACTGGATTTGTTATGCTTGGGTTAAATCTTACATTTTTAAAGGGGATATTATATGGCTACTCCAAAATACACTAAAATTGATGAACGTTTTGGCATTATTGAATACCCAGTTACACTTGCAGAAATGGTTGAAATATCAAAAGAACTGCCGAAAACAGAACGCACATATTATAAATATGCTTTCGATGCTTTAAAGAAGGTTATGAAAGCTAAAGAAGCGATCTACTGCTTTGAAGTTGCTAATCCTAAATTAACAAAAATGGGATTTATGGTTGTAGGGGAACATAATCTCTACCTCGTAATGATGAAAGGCGGATTTTTCGGAGGCGCTGAAGCTGAAGTAATTAAATACAAGGATATTAAAAACGTAGACTTTGATATTGCTCCAAATTTATTTGGCTTATCCAATGCAAATACAGGTATTATTTACTTAGAAATAAAGAAAATGTTTGGAACAAAGAAGCGTACAATTAGTAATATTCCTGATTACAATGTTGACGGAGTATTAAAAGCAATTCGCAATAAGATATAAATTTAAACCATTTTTCTCAATGTACAAAACAAATTAACGTGGTAAAATAATATTTGGATTGGCGTCCAATACATATTATTAAAATTAAAGTGGTTCAAGTCGGAGGAAGGCACCTTTGGGTGTCTTTTTTTTATGATTTTATACAAATAAAAAAGTCTCTTATAAGAGACTTTTTTATTATAAATAGATTAAATTAATTAAATCCGAGCTTCAAAATAACCTGTCCATGTACCATTCGGTTCTTGCCATGCATTTTTCAAGTACCACGTTACACCATGTTGTACAGTTGTGTTCGGTATAGAATTTCTAGAAAAATACCCATATATTGTATTAGAGACTACTTGTGTTGCCAAAGTAACATTTTCTTGCTTCGGACTTTCAGTATTAGGTGTTGCAGCCATCGCTCCACCTGCACCAGATAACATAATACCAGTCGCTAATGCCCCAACTACTAATTTCTTGAACATAAAATTTCCCCCTCAAATATTTTTATATCTTACACAAATTAAAAATAAGTCTAATTAATTACTCCAACCCTCATAATAAGCTGTCCATGTTTTATCCATTTCTTTCGTTGCCCCTTTTAAATACCACGTGATACCAATTACAGTGACGACTTTGTTCGGTATCTCTTCTCTAGTAGCAAACCCTGGTACTCTCAGCGTTTTCTTTTCCGCTGCCATAGTAACGTTTTCTTGCTTCGGACTTTCAGTATTAGGTGTTGCAGCCATCGCTCCACCTGCACTAGATAACATAATACCAGTCGCTAATGCTCCAACTACTAATTTCTTGAACATAAAAATTCCCCCTTAAGTATTTTTATATTTTGTACTTAGTTACATACTGATTTTGAAACGTATAAATAGGTTTTCCAGTTTGAGTCGTAAAACTTTAACCATTGATTATTTCCATCGACAGTTTGTCCTTTTACCCATTCACCAGTAAATCTAGTTCCATTAGCGACATTATAAGCTATTTTTGAACTCGTACTTGCGTCAGTTCGTACTTTTGTATTTTCATATTTTGCGTTACAGACTGCAAGACCCTTAGCTGCTTTATTTGATGTGAAATTGGTGTTTTCTGCCGCACTAGCGCTTGTTACGCCAATAAAACTAAATGAACTTAAACCGATTGCACAAGCTAAAGCTAACCCTTTAATTCTTTTCATTTTTCTCATATTAAACATCCCCCTCAAGTATTTTTATAACTTACACAACAAACTTAACACGTTTTACAAATAATGTTAGTTTGTTAAACTTGATAAAATAATATTTGAATATTCAGAAATGAAAACATCAAATATTAAATAACTTTATTTAAACCTCGTTCTAAAATCAGAACGTGATGATGCTTATTAAGAGATACGCCACATACAATTTTTCGGAAAATCTAATAACAAAAGCGAAACCTAAGGCTGCGCCAGAATAGGGATGTATAAAAAAATGCATAGATTCATAGAACAAAAAAAGTGGGTCCCCTTGCGAGGGTATAGTTGCTTTTTTTCGCTACCGATAATTATGTAGATAAACTGTCCATATGGACAGCTTATCTCAATTTTTTTGCTTAGCGTGTATTTTGAAATTCTGGAAGTTCCCCTAATAAAAAAACAGAGTAGCAAATGCTACTCTGTTTTTCCCCCATATGAGATACAAACTAGTGGTGAGCGTCTTTTTATAAATTATCTAGGGTGAATAATGATTTCTGACGAACGTAATTCTCCGGCATGTTCGGTATGTGCTGCATTTTTGAAAAGTTGAACATGTACAAATGTATATTCCTTACTATCCTTCCATGCGTGACCTATATTTAGTGATTTTAGTGGTGTACTAGAAGAAAAATATCCACTGGTCATATCATGAGAAGCAGAATTTAAACCAGCATACGGAAGATCCATATCATAATATAATTTACTACATGTTCCACGCGTTTCAATTTTAGCGTTCACCGTTTTATGAGTTTTTGCATACTCGGTGCGATCGGTAGAAACTCTGGCCTGACAATTAGTTCCTCCCGCTGTTACTTTATACCAACCTCCTTCTGCTGCTTCAGTTTTACTAGATGTAATAAAAAATCCACTACACATTAAACCTAATACCAATACTAATTTTGTTAAATGTTTCAAAGTCTTCACTCCCTTTTATGTATTTATTTAAATATTATCATATCCAACTCTTTATATGGGTAATATTGGTATATTTATCAAGTTTATTCTTAATATTCTTTCTTTTGTATAATTAAAAAACTAAATCAGGATATCATCATGTGATACCGCTAATATTACTCAATGACCGACATTACTTAACATGGTAAAATAATATTCGGATGGGAGTCCAATACATATTATTAAAATTAAAGTGGTTCAAGTCGGAGGAAGGCACCTTAGGGTGTCTTCCTCCGACTTGAAATTCATAAAATTCCTATGTAATTAAAATAAAATTTTTATACATTTCCATCAAACAAACTACTAATTATTTTCTTGATTTAATTCTTTTTCCTTAGTCTCCAAATAAGCCATGTACTCGTGCCAATCATTAAAACTTAGCTTATCCTCTTTCCCTTCTAACAACTCCAACGTCTCTCTTGCCTTTTTTAAATCTTCTACGTACAAATAAGATACTCCTAATATATAAACAAAATCATTTTGTAAATTCCTCTTATCTTTTAAAATATTAATTATTTCATTGTATTTAGGATTTTCACTAATAAACTCTAAATATGCTATACGTTCTTCAACATCTATAACTTCAAATACATATGGATTTTCTTGATGTTGTTTTTTTATTTCTTGAAGCAAATCAATAATTTTTTGAATGTTTTGCTCCTCACCAATATCCACTAACACTTGAGCTAATAAATATTTACAAAATGTATCATCTGGGTTATCTACTAAACTACTCTCAAAACATACTTTTGATTTTAATAAATCTCTTTTTGTACCTTTATAAAATACCATCCCCGCTAAAACCTTATCCTCAAAAATTTCTAGGTAATCATCATTATCCAAATTATGCTTAGTTCTTATCTTATCGTAATCTTTTTGTTCTAAATTTCTTAATGCAAATATC
>NZ_JBNLYC010000288.1:0-3848 GCF_050172015.1 Bacillus sp. GMa5/1
CTTTATAGTGAGCAGTGGAAATGAAGGGAGAATATACATGGAAATTTTACAGGCTAAAAGTATTAGTAAAGTATATAAAGGGAAAGTACCTTATAAAGCATTAGTAGATATTGATTTATCAATTCAAGAAGGTGAATTTGTAGGAATTATGGGTCCATCAGGTAGCGGAAAAACAACGTTATTGAATATGGTATCTACTATTGATTCTCCATCATCGGGAGAAATATTTATTAATGGCACAAATCCTTTTCAATTATCATCAGAAGAATTAGCGTTATTCCGCAGAAAACAATTAGGATTTGTTTTTCAATCATTTAATCTTCTTAGCACACTTACTGTAAAAGAAAACATCGTATTGCCGATGACTTTAGATGGTGTTTCCGTGCAAGAAATGAACAAGCGATTGGAAGAGATTGCAGAGAAGTTAAATATTACAGATATATTGAATAAAAGAACGTTTGAAATATCAGGGGGACAAGCTCAAAGAACAGCAATCGCTCGTGCAATTGTTCATAAGCCGCAATTATTACTTGCAGATGAACCAACAGGGAACTTGGACTCTAAATCTTCAAATGATGTAATGGAGATGCTGGATACTCTAAATAAAGAAGAAAAAGCAACGATGATGTTAGTTACACATGATCCGTATGCAGCGAGCTTTTGCAGCCGAGTAATCTTTATTAAAGATGGTCAACTATATAACGAAATTTATTGTGGTGAAAGTAGGCAAACTTTTTATCAAAAGATTATGGATGTCCTTTCTTTGTTAGGAGGGAAAAGGCATGACTTTTCGTCAGTTCGCATTTAATAATATTTTTCGCAATAAGCGTACATATGCTGCCCATTTTTTAAGTAGTGCATTTTCTATTATGATTTTCTTTACGTATGCTCTTTTATTATTTCATCCTGATTTACAAGGTGAGTTGAAATCGACAAGTGCAACAATAAGTGCATTTGGTACATTGGGATTTTCAGTTTCGCAAGGATTGATTTTTGTATTTTCATTTTTCTTCATTTTATATTCAGTTAGTTCGTTTTTAAAAACGCGTAAGAAAGAATTTGGCATTTTAATGATGCAAGGTATGTCAATGAGACAGCTTAAGAAATTATTATTAATTGAAAATATGTTGATTGGACTTGGTTCAATTTGTATAGGGATTTTCATTGGACTCATATTTTCTAAACTAGTCTTATTGATAAGTGCAAGTGTATTAATGATTAATAATGGTTTACCTTTTTATATACCAGTGCGGGCTGTATTATTAACTGTTATCACATTTCTTTTCTTGTTTTTAATTGTTTCATTATTTACATTTAAAATGATAAAAGTAACGGAACTTGTGGAACTTATTCGAGCAGAGGAAAAGCCAAAACCTGAACCGAAATCTTCAGTTTTATTATCGCTACTTTCTTTAATTAGTATAGGGTATGGATATTTTTCAGTATTTCGCTTCATACCAAGTACCAATTTTATTACGCTTGGAATAGGTGTGCTCCTAGTAATTATAGGAACGTACTTTTTATATACACAGTGTAGCGTGTATATATTGCGCCTTGCTAAAAGGAGAGAATCTTTCTTTTTAAAGAGAACAAATATATTAACATTTTCTGAATTAATTTACCGTATGAAAGATAATGCAACGATGTTTTTTATAGTATCTATTGTTTCAGCAGTTGCATTTACAGCAATTGGTACAACAGCCGCAATTGGAAATAGGGATTTAGTAAGGATGACAAATCCCTATACATTTTTGTATGGAAGTCTTGAAAATGACAAAGTATTGAATAAAAATCTTTCTATTATAAAAAAGCACCTTTCTGATGCTAATATTCCGTATCGAATGGCTTCATCTTCATATATATACACAGAAAATGGCGTAAATGTAATGAAGTTAAGTGAATACAACGATCTTGCTAAAGCACTAGGCTATCAACAAGAAAAAATTGAAAAAGAAGATGAAATTTTATTAATTCCTGGAGTCGTATCACAAAAACAAGAATTTAAAAATGGCGAGTATAAAAAGAATATAGAAGTCATTCAAGGTGACTGGACAAAGACATTTCATGTGAAAAAAGCTGTAGAAAATTTAGTTTTACCACACGATTCTAGAACTATTTATATCGCTGTTCAAGATCAGGTATATGATGGAATGCCTCTTACTAGTGACCCAGTTAATAAAGAAATTCCATATCGTACTTACGGATTTGTTGTAGATGATTGGATAAAAACGAAAGAGATTTCCAATCAATTAAAGAGTATATTCGATAAAGATCTTAGGGACAGAGATTTCTACTTTGAAGCTTTAACATTAAACTTGTTGGAAGCAAAGCAAAAGAATGGTTTATTACTTATGGTAAGTATTTTAGTCGGAATCGTCTTCTTTACATTCGCTGCTAGTTTTATTTATTTCCGATTATATACAGATTTGGATCGCGATCAGCAGCAATATAAAATGATTTCGAAAATGGGATTAAGTAAAGGTGAGTTAAAAAAAGTTGTAACGAGACAGTTATTATTAATGTTCTTTTTACCAATTGTCGTTGCAGTGATTCATACTGTAGTCGCTTATATAGCATTACAGCAATTAGTCGATTTTTCTATCATAAATAGCTCTATCGTTATTTTAATTTCATTTATATGTATACAAGTTTTATATTTCTTTATAACCCGTTGGCGTTATCTGCAAAAGCTTTATAAGGTTATGGAGCAATAGAATTTATTAGCTTGTAAGACTACAATAAAGTATGTAGAAAAATGAACTGTATGATGAAAGGAAACGAGATGAAAAGAATTTTAACTATTTTTATGTTAACGATACTATTATTAATAAGTTTTAGTGCATGTTCTAAAAAGGAAAATCCATTTCCTGCAAACGGTGTATTAATTATTGGAGATGAAAATAATATTTCACCAATTATTAATCGTTATCAGGAAATTACGGAAGAAAATGAAGTGTTTTCTGTGAAAAAAGGGGAAGTTGGAAATGGAAATGTCTTAATTTTAAATGAATCTACAGCACAAGCATTGATTAAAGAAAAACTTTTTCGAAAACAAGATAATGGCTCCAATTATATTATAGATACGTTACCGAAATTCCCCAAAGAAGGGGCGCTATTATTTACAAGTGAAGACAATAAGACTATGAAAAGTATTAAAATAGGAGAGGAAGAGATTCCTGTTACATACGATAGTGATGCTTGGATAGGTAACAATCGTAAATATTCAACGGAATGGTATATGATTGTAGCAAAAAATAGTGTTTATAAAGAAATAAAGGCAAATGAAATGAAAATGCATCTTCTTCATTTGAAAAAATCACTAGGTGACGAAAAACCTAAAATGTCGACAGATAATACATTGGTTAATGAAAATGTCAAAGTAAAAAAGTTAATTAAAGGTTTGGAAGGAGAAGTATCTTTTCACTTTGTAACGATTGGCGAAAAACCTTAAAAAAGAGTTCGAAGTTGATAAAAATTTCATCAGCTTCGAACTCTTTTTAGTTTATAGACAAATCAATTATTATGCTTTACATTACTTCATTTAATCGAGTCTCACTCGTTTCCTCAATCCCATTTGAATTTTGAACTGAATTATTTTGTGCTTCTTTTTCTTTACGAGCCTTTTGTAGCATTTCAAGTATAATCCATAAAGGAACACCTTTATCCTTTAACATCTTCCATAAATCTAATTCATTAAATTTATGCTCAGGCTGTTTCATTTCTTTTTCAGATGAACGAATATCAAACTTGATAGGATCATTTATTTTCTTACTTTCAAGTTTAGTAGAAGAGATAGTATTATGCTCAAGAGTAGATGGAGTTATTTTAGTAGGTTGAGATAATGTATG
>NZ_JBNLYC010000289.1:0-3803 GCF_050172015.1 Bacillus sp. GMa5/1
AATTCGTGGAGTTAATCCATACAATATAAATTGAATCGTATTTTCAATTTCCGCTTCATCATCCCATTTTTCTTCAGGCAATAATAAAAATCGTGTTAATAATAAACCTAATACAGCTGATAAAGTAAGACGTAATACGGAAGATGACGGTATTTCAATAATCTCTCCTTCTTCTTGAAATTTCACAATCAATTTTTTGAAATGTGAAAACAGTTCTGTTTCTATTAATTGCTGTATTTCATTTTTTAGTTCTGGTTGAAATGGTACTTCTTGAATTAATATTTTTATCATAGGAAAGTGTTTTTGAGCAAATTTAAATCTATTATGAATTACAACCCTTAAAAGTCCTTCATACGATTCATACTCTGATTTAAATATTTCTTTTGCAAAGGTTTGTACGAAAAATGGTGCAGCGAACTTAGTTAAAGTTGGCATTACGACCGCTAGTAATAAATCTTTTTTCGTCTTATAGTAGCGGAAGATGGTTCCTTCCGCTACACCAGCACGCTTTGCAATTTCACTTGTTGAAGTTGAAGCGTATCCTTTTTCTCCAAACATATCAACAGCCGCCTCTAATATTCGCATTTGACGTTCATTTCGTTTATCCGTATTAGTTGCAGCTATTAATTCCTCCAGCCAATCCTTCTGCATTTATAAAGCTCCTTTTTGTCATTATTATATTTTGCGATGTTTCTTTAAAGCAAATACATTTCCTACTGCAAATAATAGTGAAAAAAGTAATAATACAGTAAGATCTAATGCAATCTCTGTAAACCCTTGATTCCGAATCATCACTTGTCTCATTGCGTCAGCGCCGTATGTGAGTGGAAATACTTTCCCTAACATTTGTAGCCACTTATTCATAGATTCCATTGGAAACAATCCAGAAAAGAAGATTTGTGGCACAATAACAAGCGGTATAAATTGAATCATTTGAAATTCATTATTTGCGTATGCTGATAAAAACGTACCTAATGTTAGTGCAGTTAAAGAGAGCATACATGTAATAAGTAGCGTTAGCCATATGGAGCCAGCTACGTATAAATCTAAAATATAAACGGAAAAGCTTACGATAATAATGGATTGTATAAAGGCAAAGATTCCAAAACCAATAATATAACCTGCGACTATTTCCCATCTTCTTACTGGGGTGGATAATAACCTTTCTAGCGTACCACTTAAACGTTCTCTTACGAAAGATACACCTGATAATATAAATACAAAGAAAAATGTAAAGAAACCAATTAATACAGGACCAAGCCCATCAAACATCGTAAAGTCTTTAGAGCCATGTAAATAATTTACTTCAGGTTTCATAATCGATACATCATTCTTCTCTGTGCTTTTTTGCAATACTTGAAGTACAGCACGATTTTTTGACGAATCACTACCTTCCAACAGAAGTTTCATTTTTCCATTCTCTATACGAAATACTGCATCTACTTTTTGTTTTTCCAACTCAGAAATCGCCTTTTCCTTACTGTATTCATAAATTGACGCTTCTTGATTTTTCATCATTTTTACTATTTGAGCGGGCATATCAACAACAGCAATTTGCGGTATATAGTCTTTCTGTGTAAACACTAGTGACAAAAGCCAAAGTAATAACATCGGTGCTCCAAACATCATTGCTAACGAACGCTTATCTCGAAAAAATTGACGAATAATACGTATAATTACACCAGTAACTCTCATGATGGCACCACCTCTTCTAGCAAAAAGACATCTTCAATCCGTCCAGATGACACGCGTTTTTTCAATTCTTCAGTTGTTCCAACCGCAACTAGTTTCCCTTCTCTAATTAACCCTAGACGCTCACAAAATTCAGCTTCATCCATAATGTGCGTCGTTACAATAATCGTTGTGCCTTTCTTTTTAAGATCATAAAATTTTTCCCAAATCGTTTTTCTAAGAAGCGGATCTATCCCCACTGTAGGCTCATCTAAAATTAATATTTCTGGTTCGTGAAGGAGCGCTATTGCTAATGATAAGCGTTTTTTCATTCCACCTGAAAATTGTTGTACTTGCTTTTTCATATACTGAGACAATTGTACAAGTTCAAAAACCTCTGCAATTCTTGTCTTTTTACGTTTTCCCTTTAGTCCATACATCGTTGCTATAAAATCTGCATTTTCATATGCTGACAATTCTTCGTATAATGCATCCGCCTGAGCCATATAACCAATTCTTTTCATTTCATTTAAATTAGGCATATTAGTATTATTAACAAGCACTTCACCTTTCGTTGCCTCATTAATACCTGCAATCATTTTAATGAGCGTTGTTTTCCCCGATCCAGAAGGTCCAACAAAACCAAAAATTTCTGCTTTTTCAACTTGCAATGAAAGATTGTGTAACACTTCTTTTTTTCCAAAACTTTTTGATACAGTCCGTAAAATAATGGAAGGTTGTTGCACGTTTCATCCTCCTTTTCCAATAAAATGAGTGAGTACTCAATTTTATTTTACCCTTGCTTAATTATATGTCAAACTTCATTGATTAGTATGTATGTTTAATCAACGATATTAAACAATGAAACAGAGTCGACATTAGAATTTCATTTCCTAAAGTCGACTCTGTTTCATTTAAACTATAAATTTCACTTTACGTTTTTAAATTCATATACTTCCGAATTCTAGCAACATCTAAAGAATATTCAATAACTAATTGCTGTAACGGTAAAATAACTGTGTCAGGATATAAATGTGCATATTGTAATGTTTCTGCATATTTTTCTAACCTTTTTTCTAAATACTTTATTATTTGATCAGGATGACTTACTAATAAACATTTACAATAATAATGTATTTGTTCCTCAATCGCCGTGTATTCTTCAATTTCATATTCTTTATGCATGTGTACACCCCTTTAAGTTTTTTACATGAATTACTTATCACAATTTTCACTCGACAAATTTTAAGTTTTTTGATTATTTACACTATAACAAACAATCAGGGTCAAATTTTGTTACTTTATGTAACGTAGAAAATTTTTAACAAAATTGTAATGTTAACTCCTGCAAAATACATAAAATCTCTTTACTCACTTTTGTATAAAAAAATCGTACAGCTTAATTTAACTGCACGACTACAATCTCTGGCCTATTCAAAATTCTTTGCGGAATGATACTATTTCCTAATCCTCTACTCACTACCATTGATGTATTTTGTTCTACATATAAACCTGCTGTATATTTAGGTAAAACACCTTGATTTGGAGCAACTAATCCACCGATAAATGGCAATCTAACTTGCCCTCCATGAGCATGTCCCGATAAAACCAAATCCAACCTCTCATTCGTATATTCCTTTATAAATTCAGGCCTATGAGATAATAATACATTATATCTATCTGGCTGCATTTCAATTTTTGCTTTTTTAATTTCATCTATTATAATATTTCCTTCATCACGGTTTCCAGTAACAAACTCTGGATCATCAATACCTAGCAAGTTTATTTCTTGCTCACCCTTTCGAATGCCTACATGTTCATTCCTTAAAACATTGACACCATATTTCTTCAACTCTTTTTCTAAACTGTTATACTTTCCAGACCATTGTTCATGGTTTCCTGTCACAAAATATACAGGGTACTTATTTACCATTTTTTGTATTAATTGCATACTCACTTCTGCATCGTATGATTTACTGTCAATTAAATCACCCGTAATCGCAATAATATCTGGGTCTATACTTTTTATTTTTTGAATTAACACATCTTGATTATCGCCAAATTTTTTATTGTGTAAGTCTGAAATTTGTAGAATTTTATACCCTTTAAAAGAGGATGGTATTTTACTAGAG
>NZ_JBNLYC010000290.1:0-3760 GCF_050172015.1 Bacillus sp. GMa5/1
TCCTCCTTGTAATTCTTCACAGTTTCAACTATTTCTTTCTCGGATAAAAGAAAATACTTCAATCTATTAAACATAAAAAAACTCCTTTATATTAATTTAAAAAAGATTGCCCTCTGTATGCTACAGAGGGCAATCTTTCTTGATGATTAAAATATATACCCAACTGTTAGCAAATATATTAAAAGACATTGTCATTAATTCACTTTAAATTTCACTTCTGGGTATTTGGAGTCCAATTTTTCAAGCGCAGAGCTATCGTCTACCTGTTTCACATATCGATCAAAAAAAGCGAGACTGAATTCGTTTATAATACGGTGAACGTATCTTGGATCTTCATCTAAGCTTCGTAACAAAGGAGAGAACAAATGAAAATCAGTGAAACTCGTATGATTGGTATGGGGAATAACCATTGACATGCCACCACCTGCAAGTGCATGGTCACTACGAACTTTTCCCTCTAAAAAATCTTTCGTGGAATCATCACTAGTCTCTGCATTCATAATCAAAAACGGTTTTCCAACTCTAGATTTCGGAACATTTTCCCCATATAATGTACCATCCATATTGATGGCTGCTTTGACACGGGAGTCTTCCACTAACACTTGCGCAGCTGTAGCTCCACCATAAGAATGTCCAAACATTCCAATTCGGGATGTATCCATTCTTCCTGTAAAGCGATTATCTTTATCGCTTTGGTTAAGCTTCTCTATTTGATTAAGTACAAAAACAACATCTTCCTTCCATAATTTGATATGGCGATCTCGTTCGGCAAAATCAGTTAAATTGATCGACTGTACAAAAGCGGTTCTGCCATCTGGAAAGACGGTAGCTGCAGCATCATAGGTATGATCAATTCCTACGACGATGTAACCTTGGCTGGCCAACTCCTCCACCTCAAACGTGTTTTGATTGCGAAAACCGCTTAAACCATGGGAAAAGAGTAGGACCGGATAACGTTCCTCTGAATCTGACAATTGAGCTTCCATGAATGCATTCGACTTCATCAAGCCTAGATGATGAAACGCGAATGCTGGAATAGACAATGATTTTTCCAACCCCTTGGCAATCTCATCCGAGTTATGGATATAAGGTGCGCGATTCATCTCTCCTTTTTCTTTTGCAGGATACCAAACCTGAACCATCAGCTCGCGCCGGCCGTTCAAATCTTTCATATAAGGTTCTTCTCGATTATAATCAATCCAATGATAAAGTGTAGTACCAACCTTGAAGGGACCGCTCGTTTTTTCAAATAAAACTACCGGCATGAGGGAAGGAAGCATGACCGCAATAGTCAAATAAATGACCAGTAGCGCTGTCTTGACTGTGAATGCCCCACAACTTTTAACGTTCTTTTTTGATTCAGCAAATAGATAGCAGCTTGTTAAAATAAATGGGGACAAATAAGCAGGAATCATCTGCCAGCGATACCCTTCTACGATAAGCTGCACAACAACCACACAAAAGGCAACTGTTAGAATGAAGACAGACCATTGTTTTATTTTCTCACTAAAAAACAATATACAGCCTAGAATACTAAAATTCACAATGATTATAACAGTCTCAAAAAAATCCATTTACATTCCTCCTAGACCCGTATTTTATCTTCAAGGACATCCCAGCCAAATTGAAAAAACAATTTAAAATTACAAACTTTTCGTTTCCATCTCTGATTATCTTAATCCGTACCTTCAGTACCAAAAAATTATTTTTGGTACTCATTTTATATTATACCGAAATCTTCCAGACTGTAAAGTATAATTACCCTTAAGTAAAATCGACATAAAGTGAAACTTTAATCAGTGGGGTTTTCTTCATCCCCCACTGATTATCAGCCCTCACCAATCGGACTTTTATGGGCAGTTGATCTCCCACCTAAATTCTTTGCTTTCACTGAATTTTGAGGTAGGAATCTTACTGCCCATTAAAGCGGGATAAAAATAAAAAATGAGCGGGGCTACGTTAACCTGTATGGTTATTGTGACCCTACTCATTTTTTATGTAGAAGTACTATTTAATCCTTACTTGTGATTCCATGCAATATGATATCGGCCATCATTGCAAGTGACTCTTGTAGAGTAATTTGGTTAGAGGCTATACTCCCCTGTTCAAAAATTGATTTCATTAACGTTTTGAGTGTTTGGATTAGCACTGGAATGTCCATTGAACGTAAAACACCGCTATTGATGCCCTCTTCAACTAGCCCAGTAATTACCTCCCATTCTTCATTTATGCCTTGTTCTATTTTTGCCCACTGCTCTGGATGGTAACGTCGCAGTTCAATCAGTAAACGTACGAAGCTGTGCTGAAAATCCTTAGGCACAATTAAAAGAATCCCTTTTAATTTTTCCGGTATGGTCAAATTCGAATTATCGATAATTTCCCGAAAACGTATTTGGGCTTCTTCATTTATTTGCTCAACTACATAACCAATAAGCTCGTCCTTAGATGGAAAATGCTCGTAAAGCGTACTTTTGCTTACACCTAGATCACGAGCTAAATCACTCATTGTGAATTTTATTCCCCTTACATGAAAAAGCGCAATAGCAGTTTTGGCAATCCGATCTTTCATCATTTATTCACCTCATACCAAAATAGTCAAGTTATTATCTCTCCAGTACTATAATAGTACTTCGAGTACAAGAATAGTTTAACTTTTTATTTCTTGAAGGTCAAACGTGATGAAGATGATGACATTTCACCTCATAGCCTTTAAATGAAAATATTATGTTTTTTATGGAAACCAAGTTTATTTTTATCATTGCGGGGACATCAAAACTTTAACTTGATAGGGATATGGCACTACCCTAATTAATAAATATTATTAACTATATGTCTATCATATTTTTTATAAACAGGACTAATTAGATTTAAAAAAAGACTTCTTTTTCTTTACTCGTAATAAATCACCTGTCCATCCTTTGAATCGCATATACATATACATACCCGCTGTTGTGAAAATAATAAATAAGAGAGCCATTAAATAGCTATATTTCCATTCTAGTTCAGGCATGTATTTAAAATTCATACCCCATAATGCTCCTAAGGCTGTCAAAGGCGTACTCACAGCAGTTAATACAGTAAGAGCTTTCATAATTTCATTCCCACGATGAGAAGAAACAACTTCTTGTAAATGAATCATCGTGTCTAATTCTTCTTGGTACTCTTTAACAAGTTGTAATCCACGCTCTAATTTTACGTGTGTTTGTTTATAACAAAGGGTGTTTGTTAGTTTTTCTAACCAAGCTTCCTCCAAGCCTTGTAACACTTCTTGTATTAAGCGAAACACATGTGTGTTCATAAATAATTCATGACGAATATGATAAATCCTTTCTAAAACTGCTATGTTATTATGATGATAAAAATCCCATAACACATTTCTGAAATTGTTTTCAAAATAGTCAACCTTTCGTAAATAGTGAGATATAAATATCGATAAGATGGCACATAGTCCTTCAGCGGAACTATTACAATTTTTTATACCTATAGGGAAATTATGTATTAATTCTTGAAAATCTTCTTCCTCTTTTTCTTGGACCGTTATCAGTATCCCATGAGCTACGAAATAATGAAGAAATTTTTGAATTTTGGCGTCCTTTTTATCTTGATCATATAAAAACGAACCATATACACAAGTTTGACTTGGTGATAACGTATAAACATATAATCCATTTTCACAAGGAGAACTTATTTTCTTTACAAATTGAGGGAAATAAGATGTTACATCACGGGGGATTATAGAAGAAATTTCTTCAAGCTCACT
>NZ_JBNLYC010000291.1:0-3715 GCF_050172015.1 Bacillus sp. GMa5/1
TGAATGTGGAAAAGTAAAGGAGAAAAATTTAAATAAACTATATAAGTAGTAAAAATGAAAAGGAGAAGTAGCTAGTGTTTAATATAAAAGAAAGATTGGGGCAAATAAAGCTTAAAACGAAGTTGTCTATGGCATTTATAGCAATATTAATTATACCAAGCCTTATCGTAGGAGTATCATCTTATAATAAAGCAAAAACAGATCTTAATGAAACAATTCTACAATCAGCAAAAGATAATATAAGTATTTTAGATAAGATTGTTGATGATGAATTAGAAAATAAGCATACAGATATCACTCATTTTGCAAAGGTACTCACACAAGGGGATTATAATCCTGAACAATCGCAAAATGTACAGAATAAATTTGATCAATATATACAGTTACATCCAGAGATAGAAACGATTTATACGGCATCCAGTAACAATCAATTTATTCATGCACCTGTTGGAAAAATACCAGAAGGGTTTAATCCGCTAGAAAGCAGTTGGTATAAGGATG
Organism: Bacillus sp. GMa5/1; assembly: GCF_050172015.1. Taxonomy (NCBI): domain Bacteria; kingdom Bacillati; phylum Bacillota; class Bacilli; order Caryophanales; family Bacillaceae; genus Bacillus; species Bacillus sp. GMa5/1. Next base: position 502 of record NZ_JBNLYC010000291.1, read on the forward strand.
CAGTAAAAGCAGATGGAGAGATTATTGTTTCATCTCCATATAAATCAAAGTCTACAGGAAATATGGTAATTGCAATTGCAAAGCAGAATGCAGATAAAAGTGGTGTCATTGGCGTAGATTTGAATATTAAAGATATCGTAAAAACATCCAAAATGATAAAAATTGGGAAGCAAGGATTTGTATCTATAGTTAGTCAAGATAAAACTATAGTTGTTCATCCATCACTAAAACCTGGAGAGAAATTAGATAAAACTTTAGTGGATGAATTGTACAAGACAGAAGATGGAGTAATTACTTATAGCCTCAATGGCGAAGATCGAAACATAAGCTTTAAGACAAATAAAAAAACAGGTTGGAAAATAGCTGGCGTAATGCCTACGAAAGAAATTGAAGAAGCTACCAATCCTATTTTTTATAAAACGCTCACTATAATAGGTGCTTCATTATTGTTAGGTGGAATTGTAATTCTATTCATACTCAAATCTATAATTACTCCACTAAGACAATTAGTCATTTCAGCTCAAAGAATTAGTCAAGGAGATTTAACCGAGAAAATAGATATTCGTTCAAAGGATGAACTTGGTCAATTAGGTGGTAGTTTCAATACAATGGCAGAGTCGTTACGTAATATTATTTCTCAAATTAACACATCTGCAGGACATGTAGCTGCGTCTTCTGAGGAACTAACTGCTAGTGTAGAGCAAGCAAGTGTTGCGACAGAACAAATTACAAAAGAGATGGAAGAAATCTCGAACAGTGCAGAGGTTCAAAATAATGAAGTTGAGTCTGGAGCTGAATTAATTGGTGAGGTAACACGAAATATTCAATACGTAGCTGAGAATGCTTCTGAAGTATCGGCTTCATCCATATACACTAAACAAAAAGCAAATGAAGGTGAACAATTAGTAGAACAAACTGTAACACAAATGCAGTCTATCCATCACTCTGTTTCTCAATCCGATAATGTCATAAAATTATTAGATAAGAAATCACAGCAAATTGGCAGTATATTAGAAGCGATTCAAAATATTGCGGAACAAACAAATTTATTAGCATTAAATGCAGCGATTGAAGCAGCTAGAGCTGGGGAACAGGGGAGAGGATTTGCAATTGTTGCCGATGAAGTTAGAAAGTTGGCGGAGCAATCATCCGGATCTTCAATGGAAATTGGAAGTTTAATTAAGGAAATACAAGCAGACGTACATGAGACTGTAAAAGCTATGAATGAAGTAGGCGTAGAAGTACAGTCGGGAATTAAAGTTGCTAACGATACAAAACAAAGTTTTTATGAGATTTCAAAATCTGCAAATGATATTGTGTCAAAAGTGCATGGTATGGTAAAACTATCTAATACAATGACTACTGATGCAATGAAAGTCGATACATCGATTGATCAAATAGCTATGGCTGTAAAAGAAAATTCTTCAAGTATGCAAACGATAGCTGGTTCATCTGAGGAACAACATGCTTCTATGGAAGAGATAAATTCTTCAGCAATACAATTAGCACAGATGGCGGAAGAACTTCAAGAGTTAATTGGTGGATTTAAGATTTAAGTTGAGATTCTAGGAGAGAATGCTAGAATCTTGTTACAGAGTGGAAATGAAAAATCTTATAACATAGTAAATAAGTATAATATGTACTCTCTATGCGTATTGAACAGGCAGATAAGCCATTTAAAAACCCTCCATTTGGAGGGTTTTTAAATACATTTACATTAAATTTGTGGTGGTGCACCACCATAATCGCCAACACTATATGAAGGAGCAGGATAATGCCCATGAGTAGCAAGCTGATCTGTTTTAGAAAACTGAAAAATTCCCACCGTTAATACCCCAATAAAAGCAATGCTTGATAATAATAAGCTAATTTTTTTCATTATTTTAACACTCCTTTTGCGATTGATTTTTGTCTTGCTTGATAACAAATATGGAAATAGTCACTTACTTTTTGGTGGTTCTCTAATTGTCTACATTTTGTGGCAAATAATTCGGCGTATTCGACAACATATTCCCATAATTCTTCTTCCTCAAAGTATAAGATTCCTTCTTGAATGATTTTTTCTAATTCTTCCAATGGAATATTTTCGTTTAATTTTTTTAAAATAGAGAAGTGGTGTGTATATTCTTCGTTATGAATCTCTCTGCAAATCTGTAGTCCCTTATCAATGAGTTGGCTGGCCGTTGATTGTTCTCCTAACTTATAATGTTCCTTAGCTTGTAGGAAGATGGCCTTGAAGTGTGTAGGGATTTTCTCTGTTACTTCTGAAAGGTGACGAATAGCTAAAGTAGACATACTTTGATCAGAATACAGCCACCCCATAGTATTTTTTACGTATAACAAGGAATCTTCTTCCCTATTTTTTTGTAGTAAATCAATTGCACAATGTAGATATTCTTCTGCTTGTTCGTACTGTTTTAAATAGATGCAGCAACCACCTAGTAAACTATTACAAAAGGCTGTTTTTACTTCATAACCTTCGTACTTTGAAAAGATTGCTCTCGATTTATTTGCGTATTCGATAGAAGCGAGATTGTTATAGGTATGGTGATAGAAAGTAGCAATTCTATAGTAAAATTCGGCGTGTTCAATTTCATCTGGTATAGCTACCAATATTTTTTCTGCTAGTTTATAATGTTCCTCTGCCTCAGTATAATTTGATATAAAAGTGGAATGAATGGATTTGAAAAAATGATAATAGAATTGTAGAAATTGATCTGTAGGCATATCATAATCGCTAATAGTATCAAAACTATTTTGTTGAATACCAAGGCTATCTGTTAAGACCTTGTAACGAAATTCGAGTAGTGAATAGTATAGTAACAAATTTTGATCCTGATGCTCTTGATTCGGTTCAATGCTTAACTTATTAATTTTTTCATCAATTTTCTTTTTTAGATTAGTAGCTTTTATAACTTGCTGAGATAGCATAGATCGATACCAGTCGTTCAATAGAGAGGTTAATTGCTCATTTCCTTTTACTGAGACACTCATAATATACGCCCCCATTTTCTAAAAAAATCCTAATCCAATTTAATTATAAACATCATAACAAAATAGAAGAAAAAATGGAGTGATATTACAATATTTTTCAAGAAAATTCATAAAAAACAATCAATTCGTGTCGAATATACGTAGAATAAAACATCCAAAAATAATCAAAAGATGATATGAGTCTTTATACGTTCTATTAGGTGAACTAAGAAACTGTGAT
>NZ_JBNLYC010000292.1:0-3680 GCF_050172015.1 Bacillus sp. GMa5/1
CAAAATTAGTTAAAAAATGTATCGTACAAAAAAATGAGCTCATTTCTCAAAATAACTAGCTGTAGAGAAAGGAAAATTTCATTTTGGGTCTACTTCAAAATTTTAGCTTGATGGGCATGTGGTACTACCCCTATTAACCTTGGCAGAACAATATTTATAACAAGAATGGGTAGTAAGTATTTTTAGGTATATAGCGATATGATGATACCCCAGAACAAAACAACTTAACATGGTAAAATTATATTTGGATAGGAGTCCAATACATATTATTAAAATTAAAATTGTTCAGGCCGGAGGAAGGCGCCCTTGGGGTCTTTTCTTTTTTTCAAAAGCACCTGCTCAATTAATCCCTAAAAACTTAAGGTAAAGTGAACCTGTTAAAATACATGGAATGAACCCTAGTTTTGCCCTCTTATCTAAAGGAGGAACTATTATTATGGGATATGGTGGTACTTGCGGTGAAGGCTGCGGTTTTGCTTTATTAGTTGTATTATTTATTCTATTAATCATTATCGGATGCAGTTGCTTCTGTTAAAAAACTATTAGAAAAGGCATCTTAGGGTATCTTTTCTTTTTTCTTAAAAGGGGCTTTCCAGCGCTTCGAAAAAAAGCACACTAAGGGTATGCAAGATTTTATACAGTTTTTCGGCTAATCCAGTAACAAACGAGAACCTTAAAAGCGCGCCAGGATAGAAATGTATAAAAAAATGAATAGAGTAAAAAGGCTGATTCCTTGTGATAGTAGTGATTTACTTTTACACTTGCTACCGATACTGATGCCTTATGTTGACTAGTTGTGAATACATTATACATATGTTTTTAAGAGTAAAATAATAAATATGAAATTTCACCCTTAAATGGTAAGATTATTCAGAATGATCAATTTATAAGTAAAGATAAAGGGTCAAAAAGGAATGGTTGAATATTACATTGAACTATGTACAAGAATGTATGAAATAAATAAGTCAATTGTAAAAGGAAAGGAACTAGATTTTTTCCTTTCTTTTGTAAAAGATAAAAAGATGAAAGTGCTCGAACCAATGTGTGGAAATGAGCGAATGCTTAGTCCATTTATGTAAGAAGGAGTCTTCTTGCTAAAATGATAAAATCTCTCCGTAAACGTCCAATAGCCTTAAAATATACCAAAATTGAGAAATATGAAAAAGACACTCTTATAAGTGCCCTTCTTAGCAACTAAGTCCGCTGCAGCTACTACCATAACCCATATGAATTCCTCCTGTAAAAGGATATTTTAAGTTCATATTTAATTATTAAAATAAACCGCACCAAAGTTTTCATTAAATCTTTTACACCAAACAGAAACCGAACCATATTCATTTACATCTATTCCTTCAGGAATTTCGTAGTTTTGATCTCCTTTATTTCCCTTTAATTTTCCTAATTCAATATACTGATAGTTTTTCACGTCTTCATTATTTTTCAAACGATTTGTAGGAACTAATACAACTCGTACATCTGGCCCATTAGATGTTGCAAAATTAGAAAGTCGTAAAACACGTTTTCCATCTGCTAATTGGTGAATTTTTGCCGTTCCGGTTGTTTCATGGACACCGTTTTGAAACTGACCTTCCCTTATTACTCGATCACTTTGCTGCTTTATTTCAGTTGATTGTATCTCTGCTTGTGGCAATGATTCATTTACGTGCTTATCAATAAATAATTTCTCTGGTCGGAACAATGACCATAAAATCCCCAATACAATTATCAAACCACCTATAAGCCATACATATTTTCTTTTCATAAAGTAAAAAACCTCCTGTAACATACTGTGTAGTAGTATGTTAACAAGAAGGTCTTTCATTTTTCTAACATAAATGTTACAAAAGTCTTTCAGCCATCTTATTTTTTTACTGATGTGATGGGAAGAGTGAACCAAAATTCACTTCCCTGCTTACCATCTGCGCGATTCCTTACACCAATTTCCCCTTTGTGCATTTCAATTAATGATTTTGCAATAGCTAATCCAAGTCCGGAACCTCCAGATTGTGAACTTCTTGATCGATCTGTTCTAAAAAAGCGTTCAAATACACGTAATTGATCATTTGGAGAAATTCCTATTCCTTCATCCCGCAAAGTGAATTGGACCTTTTGAGTTAGTTTATTTTCCACTACAGTCAACTCGATTGTTCCAGAGATAGGAGAATATCGAATTGCATTATGTAATAAATTACCTATGACCCTTTCTATTTTACAAGGCATAATCAAAAGTTGAGGTAATGTATCAGGGACCTCCAATTGCACATGGATTTGTTTGTCCCCTAATAAGACAGAATGTGACTCTAATACATCTAATAGAACTTTATCTAAATGTGTGAAACTTGGGTGAAAATCTACTTGCTCAAACTCTAACTTTGAAAGATCAAATAAGTCGTTAATTAATCCATTTAATCTTTCTATTTCTTTTAAAACCGTTGCTAAGTATTGCTTTTTCATTTCAGGATCTTCAATCAGGTTATCTTGTAATGCTTCTATCATCATTTGCATACTAGCCATAGGTGTTCGTAAGTCATGTGAGATATTGGTAATTAGCTCCTTACGAGAGTTTTCCTGTTCCTCTAACTTAGTAAACCCTTCTTCTAATTTTTTTGCCATCTGTTGAAAGGCTGTTGCTAATTCTTTAAACTCACGTGGTTCTTGCCCAATTATATACATTGTTTCAAAGTGTCTATCACTAAATTGTTTCGTCAATTTTATTAAATTTTGTATAGATCTCATGATAGGACGTGTCATTAACCAATAAATAAACGTTGAAATAATGAATGCCACAAATGCAATTACTGTTAATAACCGCGTTTGTTCCTGTTCAAGTAACATTTTGGTCTCACTATACCATATAGCAATTACCATAATACTGGTACTTAATAGATTCATGAGTAACAATTGAATACGTAATCTCATGTTTCATTTCCTCCATTTGGCTCAAAGCGATATCCTATACCCCAGACTGTATGAATCCAACGATTCTTTATCGTATGCTTCTCGAGCTTTTCACGTAAACGACTCACTAATACGGTAACTGTGTTTGATGCCCCTTCATGTCCAAAATCCCAAATTAATTCAAGAAGCTGCGAGCGAGAAAATACTTGTTTTGGATGCTTTGCCATGAGATAAAGTACTTCAAACTCTTTCACCGTTAACTCCACTTCCTTATCACAAACAAGTACATATCTTGTCTTTGGGTATATTTTTAAATCTGGAAACTCTATCACTTCCAACAGGGATTCTTTCGCTTGTATTGGCACATGACTTCCTCTTCTTAGTATAATTTGAACCCTTAATACTAATTCACGAGGGGAAAATGGCTTTGTTAAATAATCATCTGCCCCCATTGTTAAGCCTAAAATCCGATCCCTTTCCTCTCCCTTAGCAGTTAACATAATAATAGGGACATTTGACTGTTGACGAATTTCCTCACATAATTCCCATCCATCTTTTTTTGGCATCATCAAATCTAATATAATTAAATCTGGTTGATGTGTAAGAAATAAATCCCAACCTTCTTTACCATTTACAGCTGTATAAACTTCATATTCTTCTCTTTCTAAATATCGTTTGCATACTTCTCGAATATTTTCTTCATCTTCTACGATTAAAATTCTTTTCTTCATATACTATCCTCACTTCTTTTTCACCAATAACACAAAATTTTTTTCTATTAT